>CAYREN010000189.1:0-8853 GCA_964423255.1 uncultured Roseivirgaceae bacterium
ACAGATTTAATTGCAGCACCCAGTTTCAGGGGTTTTGGCATTGAAGGAAGAGGGTTTATTACTGACAACCTATCTTATGGTGGATCATTTAATTGGGCTGTTTTTTATGAGGAATTCGGACCCGCTGAATGGACATTAGAAGATGAAACCAGAACTGCATATGGCAAACAATATCGATACATAAACTCATTTCCAATTATGGCAACAATGCACTATTATTTTGGAGAATGGGATGAGACTAGATTATATGCAGGCAGTGGAATTGGTGTACAAAAAGTAGATGAGCGACTTGATGTAGGTCTATATACTGTTGACAATAAAAATTGGCGATTTGGGTTTGCTCCCGAAATTGGCATCCTCATTCCAGTAAATTTCAATAGCTCAATAAACTTATCAGCAAAATACCAATATGCTGTAAAAGTTGGTGACAGGCCTGCTGTTTCTTATTTAAGCTTCAAAATAGGGTTGGCATTTATGTAATTGATCTAACAATACAAATTTTATAAAGCGCTTTTTAGAAGCGCTTTTTTTTTGAATTTACTCTAAGCTTAGCTATAAAATTGATGTATTGAGTGGAATAAAGTCAGTTGGTTCTTCAACTCCTATTTTCCAAAACTTTCAACCTGATATCTAAGATGTGTCGAAAAAACAGGAAATGATATCTTGACTAGTGCAAAGACACCACTTTTCTTCAAGCCCGGCCTATAACCAATTTCTCCACTATAGGCCCAACTAATCTTGCGATTAAATTTGCCCTCAATACCTGCTCTAAATCCAAGGACACTTTTTTGAATTGGGGCTGCGGAAAACCTAATGCCATCATTGTAAATATCATCGACAGTAACTACCGGAGTAAAATTGATATCAAAAAACGTTGTAAATATTAAATCATTGACCAGAGTACCATAAATTCTATCCGGCTGAACAGCAACATTTTTTATTAATGTTAGTGAACCACCTATAAAAAAACCTAAAGCCGACATATTACCATAAACTGACTCATCAGCTCCAATTTCACCTCCCTCATCTGAAATTATAGTAACGCCCTGCTTATCCATAATTCTGTTGTAGTCGACAGAAGATTTATAGCCCATCCCTCCAAATCTCGCGCCGTAAATTCGTCTTCCCTTGGTTGGAATAATAGTGTACAATGGTACAGTTGCTCCCCATTTATCCCCTTTGTACCTTTTAGAATATAAAATAAATTTTGTTTCACTATCCAATTCTTCGTCTTTGATATGATAAGTACCCAATACTTCAAAATAAGAAAAAGGTCTTGCTTCATTATCAACAGTGCTGTTTTTTGATGCCGCATCTCTTACAAGATCAAAAGACTTACCATAGGGTGCTCGCACATGTGCTTCAAAATTAGCCACATTTTTCATATAGTACTGAGCCTTGATACCCCAACCCACGGTTGTATTAGTCGTAAAATACTCTCCATACATTGGCTGAAGGTGGATAAAAAGCTTGTTTATATCATAAGGAGTATCATATAATTCTTCGTAAGTTATTGTTTTTGCCTCTTTATTGAGATTTTCATTTTGAGCACTTAACATGCCAAATGCACCAAAAAGTATAATTAATGATATCGTTATAAATATTCTCTTCACCTCAAAAAGGATTTAATTAATTAATTGATGTCATATTTCTATCCATGACATGAACAAATATATTTATAAAACCACAGTAAAAAATGCACCTGGGTCTCTGGCAATTCAACAAGATGTAAGTTTTAAAAAAAATCTTTGGTTAACCATTCAAACATTTAATTTTCAGAAATTTCATTATCTAACTAAATGCACCAAATGGCAGACCTCTAATTAACTATTGTGAGAAAGTGGTACTGAAAATATCAAGAAATTTGCTGAAGAGATTTTAAATTGGCATCAATAATAATATCTGCTATTTCTTCTGTGATTGCTGAGGAAATAAAAAGAGTTTCAAATTGGGAAGGAGCAATATAAACTCCTCTTTCAAGCATTAAGTTAAAATACTTTCCAAAGAGTTCAGTATTGGATGTCTTAGCAGAATTGAAATCATTTACACTATTTTCAGTAAAGAACAAACTCATCATAGATCCAATACTATTTATCGTATAATCTTTACTCACCGTTCGTAAGTTTTCTTTGAATCCTTGTACCAGACGTTTGGTAATGTTTTCAATATTTATATAAACTTCATCATTGGAATTAAGATGAGTGAGCATGGCATACCCGGCACTCATGGCTATTGGATTTCCACTGAGTGTTCCTGCTTGATAAACTGGCCCGACTGGAGATATATAATCCATGATGTCTTTCTTTCCACCATATGCCCCAACCGGCATACCTCCTCCAATAATCTTACCTAAAGTGGTTAAATCGGGTGTCACATTAAATACCTCTTGAGCTCCACCTTTCGCCAACCTAAATCCCGTCATGACTTCATCGAAAATATAGATAATACCGTGCTCATAACAAAGTTTCCTGATTCCTTGAAGATATCCTTCTTTTGGCAATACGCATCCCATATTGCCGGCAACAGGCTCAATGATGATTGCAGCAATTTGGTTTCTGTTTTTTTGTATAAGTTCTTCGACAGCCTCAAGATTATTATATGGCGCTGTAAGCGTATCCTTGGCTGTTCCTTTTGTTACTCCCGGACTGTCTGGTGTGCCCATTGTTGCTACCCCACTTCCGGCAGCAATTAAAAATGAATCGCCATGACCATGATAGCATCCTTCAAATTTAATTATCTTATCTCTTCCGGTATAACCTCGTGCAAGCCTTATTGCTGACATGGTTGCCTCAGTCCCAGAATTAACCATGCGAACTTTTTCAATTGAAGGAACCATTTCTATTATCAATTCTGCTATTTTAACCTCAGCTTCAGTTGGAGCCCCAAATGAAGGCGATTTTTTCAGAGCATCAATTACAGCTTTCTCAATTTCTTCATTGGCATGTCCGAGAATCATTGAGCCCCATGAATTGATCAATTCGATATATCCGTTACCATCTTCATCATATAAATAAGCTCCTTTTGCAGACCTAATAAATAGCGGCTCACCTCCTACTGCGTTAAATGCTCTTACTGGAGAATTAACACCTCCAGGAATTAATTTTTTTGCCTTTTCAAAAAGAGATTTGCTATTTTTTTTATTTAACATGTCATCTAATATCCTGAGGTTACCACAACTAATTCCGAATTTCTAAACTTTATGATCGGCACAATCTGATTGCTGTTTTTACTACCATAGCGTAATCCTTGAAATAATTCTCCTTCAACAATATCATTAATCCCATGATCAAACTGAAATAAATTTCCCATTCGATTCATCATTTTTCCAGTAGTCATCATTACTTCATAACCTATATAAAAATTTCTTGTAGGATAAGCATTAAATGTTTCCAGATACAATGTATTGAGACTTTCGTACTTTGTAGTTGATTTATCAATAAAAGTTGGAGCAATCAGATGCGCATTTAACCTATCCAATCCTCCAAGAGAAATTACCTGTTGACTCAGCCATCTTTCAGATCCTAAAAGTGCAATTGTATCACCTCTGGTTTCGAGACCGGTTATTGTGTTAGCAGCCAGGGCCTGGTCATTTGATGCGACAAATACGTGACCAATACTATCTGGTTGTATAACGAGGTAATCTTTTTCAGTGATCTTTAAATTTCCCACAATTTTATTATCATTTAATAAAGAATCAAATTCACTGGCGTTAAATTCTATAGTATTGGTATTTGTTAATATATCTAGGATATCTTTTGCCCCTTCTTTGGCAACACCATTGATATAACAAACCGTAAATCCCCTCATTTCAATCTCTTTTTTATACTCGTAGGCCATAACAGAATCTCTGGCGTTTTCTCCATGAAATACAAAAACATTTTTATTTTCAATTGTCGAAGCCATATAATCTGCAGCTTTTTGTACCCTTGTTTTACCTGATGGCATAAATAAAAATGCATATGGGTTTTTTCCAATAATCTCAGAATTACTTGAAAGCGGATTAATCATATTGATCCGGTTAACGAAAGCAAAATCTGACACCAGCTTTACGGGTCTTGGAAATAATGGCCCTATTATTAAATCCATATACTTGATTTCATGCAACATCAATAACTCGGCAGTTGTTGCACTGTCCTTTTGAGTGTCGTAAAGATGAAGTGAGATATTGATGCCTTTGCTTTTGAGATCAGATGCGCCAATTAATATACCTTCGTACAATTCAATTACAAATTCATTTGATAAATGCTTTGTATTATTTTTAATTTTATTTTTCATAAATGGCAGTAGCACTGCCACCTGATATTTGTCTTTTTTTACAGACTTCAAATTTTCATCAATTCGATATTTGATATTATCAAGATTGTAAACTGTAACAATATTTTCTAGTAGATCTCTATCTTGATCAACAATTGGCATTTCAATTATTTTATCTGCAAGACCAGCAGCAACAGTTCTATCTGAAGGATACTCTTTCAAAAGGCTGTCAAGCTGACTCTGTTCAAGTTTTTGAAGAAAACTTTGTTTAAGACCAGAAGCATCTTCCTTAATCTCGCTATCTTTTATTTTTGAAGCATAGGTCAATCCTTTTTTATAATTCCCTTCTTGCAAATAAATATTTGTAAGCCATAAGTAAACCTCATCTTGTTTTTCCCATTTCGGGTATTCATGCAATATCTGAAGAAACATATCTCTTGCCACGTATTTTTGATTGATATTGTAAGCCGAGATCGCAAAGTAATAAGAAGATATAGCAGCATATCGATTGTCAACCTGAGAACTTGTTAGTGGTTTGAAAGCTTGCATCGCAAGGCTGTATTTCTCAAGATTCATTAGTTCTTTTGCATTTCTAAATTTTAATTCGTTAGAATCCTTGCTTTGAGAAAATGCAATACTTCCTGAGAGTAAAAACAAAAAAGATATAATCTTAATTTTTAAGAAAAAATATTTGAACATTACCATAAATTTATTGTCATTGACACTAAAAATCTTGATTCAAACTTAGAAAATTAGACAGCAGATGCAATTATATTTCTTTTATAATTTATTCCCATTCTATTGTAGCAGGAGGTTTGGAACTGATATCATATACAATCCTGTTTACTTCCTTCACATTATTTATAATTTTATTAGAAATATCCGCTAAAAAATCATAAGGTAATTTACTCCAATCTGCCGTCATGCCATCAACACTTCCTACAGCCCTCAAAGCTACAACATTCTCATATGTTCGTTCATCTCCCATCACTCCTACCGATTGGATAGGCAACAGCACGGCCAGAGCTTGCCAAACTTCATCGTAATGCCCTCTTTCTTTAAGTCCATTGATAAAAATATAATCAACATTCTGGAGTATTCTTACCTTTTCGGCGGTTACTTCCCCTATGATTCTGATCCCTAAACCCGGTCCAGGAAAAGGGTGACGATTTAGTATATTATCTGATATTTCCATAGAACGCCCAACTCTCCTCACTTCGTCTTTAAACAAAGTATTTAATGGTTCGACGATTTTTAGATTCATTTTTTCCGGCAATCCACCGACGTTATGGTGTGATTTTATTGTGGCAGAAGGACCTTTTACAGATACAGACTCTATCACATCAGGATATATTGTGCCTTGAGCCAACCATTTCACATCTTGGATTTTTTGTGCTTCTTCATCAAAAATTTCTATGAAGGCTTTCCCAATGGCCTTGCGCTTATCTTCAGGATCTGACAATCCTTCCAAGGCGGTATAAAATTGTGTTTTTGAGTCAACTCCTTTCACATTTAATCCCATGTCTTTGTAGGAATGTAGCACTTCATCAAACTCACCCTTCCTCAATAGTCCATTATCAACAAAAATGCAATAAAGATTTTTCTCTATTGCTCTATGAATGAGCATAGCTGCTACAGATGAATCTACACCTCCCGAAAGCCCAAGAACAACCTTATCTTCTCCAAGCAATTTTTTAAGGTGTGAAACCGTACTCTCAACAAATATGTCCGGTGTCCAGTCTTGCTTACACCCGCAAATATGAACTACAAAATTTCTTAATAAAATTTTTCCTTCTTCGGTATGCGTCACCTCAGGGTGAAACTGAATCCCATAAGTATCCTCATTATCCAGCTTGAACGCAGCATGATTTACATCCTCAGTACTCGCAATATTTATAAAGTTTGGAGGTAATTTTGAAATTGTATCTCCATGTGACATCCATACTTGATTACCAAGTGTCATCTCTTTCAAAAGATCAAAATGCTGATCCATTTTTTCTAATCGAGCTCGACCATATTCTCTAATTTCAGATGGCACTACTTCCCCCTTATTTTCATGAACCAATAGCTGCGCACCATAGCAGACACCTAAGACTGGGATTTTTCCACGATAGTTATCCAAATTTATCTGAGGAGCATCATCTTCTCTAACAGAACATGGACTACCAGACAAAATCACGCCTTTGAGGTTTTCTACTTTTTTTGGTAAATGATTATAAGGATGGATTTCACAATAAACATTCAGTTCCCGGATTCTCCTGGCAATAAGTTGTGTGTATTGAGAACCGAAATCAATGATCAATATTTGCTCTGACATGCTACAAAAATAATATTTAACCCGAATACTTAGGGAGATAATTTGTGAAAGGTTATAAAATTTTGATTTTCAAAAAACCTAGTCTTTAAGTATAATTATATCTATAAAAGACCTTTTGTACTAGGTAATTTATTCAATTCATCAGTATTGCGTTTTATAGCCATTTTGATACATTTTGCCAATGCTTTAAAGATGGCTTCAATTTTATGATGCTCATTATTACCCTCAGCTTTAATATTGAGATTACATTTGGCAGCATCAGAAAATGACTTAAAAAAATGATAGAACATCTCAGTGGGCAAATCACCAACATTCTCTCTATTAAATTCACATTCCCAAACCAGCCAGGGTCTGCCACCAAAATCAAGTGCTACCTGAGCCAGCGAATCGTCCATTGGCAACAAAAAACCATATCTGCTGATACCCTTTTTATCGCCAAGTGCTATTAAGAAAGCCTCCCCTATGGCTATAGAAGTATCTTCTACAGTATGGTGCTCATCTACATTTAGATCACCTTTTACCTCAATGCTTAAATCTATACCAGCATGCTTCCCAATTTGATCAAGCATGTGGTCAAAAAATCCAAGACCGGTATTGATATCGGTTTTGCCCTCGCCATCGAGATTTATTTCGATCTTAATATCAGTTTCATTGGTCTTTCGAGATATTTTTCCAATTCTATCAGGTAATCGCAAATAGTTATAAATCTCTTCCCAGGTCTTTATTGAAAAATCAGCATCGTTATTTGGTGAGGAGTTAATAAATATCGATTTTGAGCCCAGGTTCTTTGCTAACTGAATATCTGTTTGTCGATCTCCAATGACATATGAATTTTCTAAATCGTAAACTCCATCAATATAATTCGTAAATAATCCAGTACCTGGTTTCCTTGTCGGTAGGTTCTCATGCTCAAATGATCGATCAATTAATATCGCATCAAAAACAACGCCCTCTCCCTCAAGTGTTTTTAACATTTTATTATGGGCTGACCAAAATGTCTCTTCTGGAAAAGAATCTGTCCCCAAACCATCCTGATTGGTCACCATCACGAATGAATATTCCAGCTCCTCTTTTATTTTTCGCAAAAATGAAATAGCTCCTGGAACAAATTCAAGTTTCTCCAGAGAATCTACTTGAAAGTCCACGGGTGGCTCTTTGATGATTGTGCCATCTCTATCTATAAATAGTATTTTTTTCATCGACCCAGGTATTTAAGCGATTCAATTAATTTCAAATTTTCCTCCTTTGTTCCTACAGTAATTCTCAAGCAATCTCCACATAGTTCTACATTTGATCGGTCTCTGACTATCACTTTGCTATCAATCAATTTCAGATAAACTTCATGTGCATTATTTATTTTCACCAAGAAGAAATTAGCATCGCTCGGATATACTTTTTTCACTGCCGAGATTTTGAAAAGCTCTAATAGTAGCACTTTTCTTTGCTCCAACATATCCTTAACCATCCCTAACATCTTCTCTTTATTCTTAATGGCGTTCAATGCCAATTCTTGAGTGGCTCCATTGATGTTATATGGAGGTTTAATCATATTGAGAATACCAATAATTTCCGGATTGGCAAAAGCCATTCCTAATCTCAACGCCGCTAATCCCCATGCTTTGCTAAAGGTCTGGAGAATAATGAGGTTTTTGAAATTTTTCAATTCATGAATCAAACTGTCCCTTGACGAAAAATCAATATATGCTTCATCAAGAACTACTAATCTCTGGGCTTTACTGACAATTTCAATTATATCTTTTATGTCGATACTGTTACCTGTTGGATTATTTGGAGAACACAGAAATATGATTTTTACATTTGGATCATTCGCCTCGAGCACTCGTTGTGGGTCGAGAACAAAGTCCTCACTAAGTCCCACTTTTACAATTTCTACATTATTGATATTTGCACTTACCTCATACATCCCATATGTGGGAGGAGTAATAATAATTTTATCAGTCCCCGGATTGCAAAAAGCCCGAATTAATAAATCAATTGGCTCATCGCTTCCGTTTCCTAAAAATATATGCTCAATGCCAATATCTTTAATTTCACCAATCCTTGATTTTAATTCAATCTGATATGGATCCGGATATCTTCTGTAAGTATCTTTTGCCGTTGATCCAAAGGCATTCTCATTGGCGTCGAGATACACTTCTGCTGTCCCTTGAAATTCGTCTCTTGCTGAAGAATAAGGAGTGAGGTTACGCAAATGTGGTCTGAGTATTTTATTGATCTCCATCATTATTGTTAAGAAAACTTAATCTTACAGTTACAGCCAG
>CAYREN010000190.1:0-8840 GCA_964423255.1 uncultured Roseivirgaceae bacterium
CCAGTGACCCCCTGCTTGTAAGGCAGGTGCTCTGAACCAACTGAGCTAAGAGCCCTTGAATATGAAATGGGCAACTTTTGCCTCTTCAAATTCGGAATGCAAAGGTAAAATAGATTTCCATTATTGCAAATTCTTTTGTGGCAATATTAAGCGTAAACGCTTTTTAAAAACCTACGCACAATAAGTATTTTTTGGTTATCCGAAACCTGTCTTAATTGGCAGTTGGACTTGCTTCAGGGTCTGTAGCTTTTATATGTGACAACCCTGATACATTATCATATATAAAACACGATTGGATTGATAATTGCTTTTCTTTGCGTTAGCAATATTTGATTCCTTTAAGCGGAATGAAGTAAAATGATAAGAAAAAAAGTAATTAGAAAAGTGTTGATTGGATCAATGATGATTTTCGTTTTCATTATTGGGGCAGGAACAATTTTTTCAATTGTTTATAAAGATGAGATTATCTCATATTTTTTGGATGAGGCAAATAAACATATAAAAACACCAATTGATGTTGGTGAAATTAATGTCTCCATATTTAATCACTTTCCAAATATTTCAATCAACCTCAAGGATGTGACAATCATGGAAAGCAGCAATAATAATGTGGGAGTTCTCGGCAAAGCAAAAAGAATCAGCGTTTCATTTAGTCCAATAGATATAATAAGGAAAAATTATGTAGTAAAAGGATTGCATTTATCAGAAGCAGATGTGAATATATTGATTGATAAAAATGGCATACCAAATTATCTTTTTTATGAGATTGACACAACTTCAAAGGGCACAAAATTTTCTCTACAGAATATTACTGGAGATAAATTGAACATTAACTATTTGGATCAAAAATCGGGATATCATGTCGCAGTGTACATAAAAAAAGCAAATGCACAATTGACGCAAACAGGTAAAATGATGAAGTTATCTGTGAATGGAGATTTGATAACTGATGAGATAAAGGTTGGTGATAGAATATTTTTTAATAACAAAGTGATTGAGCTTGAAACGGAATTCGATTTGGATTTGAAAAACAAGGTGTATGATTTTCATTCCGGTAATATAAAAGTTGACAATGGGGAATTTGATGTAACAGGCGGAATTGATGCAATTAATCGAAATATTAACTTAGCTGTCAAGGGTGTCAATACTACATTTCAATCAATTAACTCTCTTTTATCCAATGATCTCTCGAAGTATTTAAAAGCTTATGATAGCAAGGGTGCTGTATATTTTTTAAGTAGCATCAATGGTAATTATAGTGATAACGCCAGCCCTCAAATTACTGTAGAATTTGGAGCTAAAAATGCCTCGTTCTTCCATAGAAAATTTAAGAAGCAAATTAAGAATGTTAATCTCAATGGACATTTTGCTACCAGTAAAATCAACAAGTCTTCTAATTATAAACTGAGCTTAAATAATTTTTCATGCAAGCTTGAAGATAAAATGTTGGAAGGCAGTATGACATTACAAAATTTCAAAGACTACAAAATTGATCTCACCCTAAAGGGGGAAGCTGATGTTAATACTCTTCTACTTTTATTTCCTGAAAAATATGTAAAAACAGCTTTTGGGAATATCGAGATGGATATTCGCTTAAAAGGTAAACTAAAAAATCCAAAACTGTCTGAAAACCTTGACGCCTCCGGAGAGATTAAGTTAAAAAATGTAAGTTTTGTGCTTACTGGTGAAAAATTACCATTCAATAAAATCAATGGATCATTGATGATGAATAATAATGACCTTGCGATCAATGAGCTCTCAGGGAATGTTGGAAATAGTGATTTTCTTTTAAATGGTTATGTAAAAGATTTGTCAGATATATTATTGTCAAAAGATAAAGTATATAAAATGCAAGCAGATTTGTATTCCCACCATATTGATTTCGATGAATTGCTAAAAAGTAATTTTGCATCCAGAGATACCACTAAAAATACAACTTACGAGTTTAAAATTTCCCCAAAAATATCTCTTGATTTCAATTGTGAGATAGATCAATTAAACTTTAAAAGATTTTATGGTCGAAATATAAAAGGTCGGATAGAAATTAAGCAACAAATTGCAATATTAAAAAATGTGTATTTATCCTCTATGGGAGGAAAGATAAATATCAGCGGATCGGTAAATAGCAAGCGAGAAAATAAAATCGAAACTATTTCAGAAGCCAATCTTTCTGGAATAAATGTCGATAGTATTTTTTATGTTTTTAATAATTTTAATCAAGACTGGCTAATTGATGAAAACCTAAAAGGTCAATTAAAAGCTGAAATAAATTTGTATATGAATTTTAATAATAATCTTGAATTAAATGATGAATCAATGGTGGCAGATATTCAAACAACTATCTCAAATGGGGAATTGAATAATTTTGAACCCATGATGAAATTGTCAAAATTTGTTGAAGAAGAAAGCCTTGCCCATATGCGATTTTCACATATCACAAATGAAATCAGAGTTAAAAACCGAACTATTTATTTGCCTGAAATGGAAATCCGATCAAATGTATCTAATATAATAGTTAGTGGTACTCATACCTTTGACAAGGATATTGAATATCATTTGCGCGTTCCTTTAAAAAGTTTTATTAGAATATCGAAAAAGAAGGGTTATAATAAAAGCGCAAGAGAGGGAATGAGCTTACTGTTGAAAATAACTGGGAATACCTCTGATTATTCTATTTCATACGATACTAAAACATTGATAAATAATATAAAAAGTGATTTACTTGATGAGGGCAAGGAATGGAAAAAAATTAAAAATAATGATTTTTTACCTGTTGAGGAAGTGCCGGAGTTAGAGGAAGAATATTTTGAATTTGATGATGGTGAAGATGGTACAGATAATTAGCCTGAAGAATTAGTAGTATGCATTCTTTGAGAGGTAGTTTATAACATAATCCGAGACACCTTGTTCCAAATCATGAAATTTGTAGTCAAATCCAATAGATCTTAGTTTATCCATATTTGCTTCAGTAAAATACTGGTAATTATCTCTGATATCTATTGGGGTGTCAATGAAAGAAATATCTTCTTGCCCACCTGCCGACGAGGCAGGGATATTTAGTGCTTTGAATACTGCTTTGGTAAGATCTAAAAATGATCGAGCTTTTCCAGACCCAAGATTATAAATTCCAGAATCTTTGCGATGGTTCATTAAAAATATTAAAGCTTCCACAACATCTTTCACATATATAAAATCCCTCAGCTGTTCTCCGTCTTTGTAGTTGGGATTATGAGACCTGAAGAGTTTCATGCCTCCAGTTTTTTTGATCTGGTTGAAAGAATGCATAACCACTGACGCCATTCGATTCTTGTGATATTCATTTGGTCCATAGACATTAAAAAATTTTAATCCTGCCCAAAAGAAAGGTGATTTTTGCTCGTTGATAGCCCATTTATCAAATTCATTTTTTGATTCTCCATATGGATTGAGTGGCCGAAGTTTAGCAATTTGAACTTCATTGTCATCGTATCCCAAATTTCCATTGCCATATGTAGCAGCTGACGATGCATATATCAACGGAATTTGGTAACTACTGCATTTTCTCCATATTTTTTTTGTGTAATCCGTATTGAGACTCCATAATAAATATTTATCAAATTCGGCGGTATCTGTTCTTGCTCCGATGTGAAAAATAAATTCTACTTCTTCATTATTTTCATCTAACCAAGAGAAAAAACTATCTCTTTCCACAGATTCTAAAATATTCTTTCCAGCTAGGTTTATATTCTTTTTAATATCATCAAATTTATCAACTGCGATTATTGAGTTGAAATTATCTTCATTTAATCTGCTAATTAGGCAACTTCCAATAAAACCAGCAGCTCCGGTAACAATAATCATATATGTTATTTTTGTGCAATTTAATGAAATATTGAATAATGAAGATTGTATATAGATCTATCAGGATATTAAAAAGAATTAGAATTAATTCTTTTTATTTTTGTGTCAGATTAATAAGTGTTTAAGATGATTTATATAAGTAGGGATGCTCATTTTTGTGCAGCACACAAACTGTACAATGAAAAATGGAGTAAAGAAAAAAATGAAGAGGTGTTTGGTGCATGTGCCAATGAAAATTGGCACGGGCACAATTTTGACATGACTGTGACAGTAAAGGGCCCTGTTGATTTCGATACAGGATTTGTGATGAATTTCAAAGTATTGAATAAAATTATTAAAACAGAAATCCTTGAAAAAGTTGATCATAAGAACCTTAACCTCGATGTTGATTTTATGAAAGATAAGTTGACAAGTTGTGAAAATCTGATTGTAGAATTCTGGAAAATATTGGATAGTAAAATTAAAGACGAGACAAATTCGCAGACTAATCTTCATTGTATAAAACTAAAAGAAACTAATAGCAATTATGCTGAGTATTATGGCGACTAAATGCTTTTATTAATAATTATTTACGCACATGAAATATTACCTTATTGCCGGTGAACGATCAGGAGATCTTCATGGATCTAATTTGATAAAAGCCTTAAAAAAGGAAGATAAGAATGCAGTTTTCAGAGGTTTTGGAGGTGATTTTATGAAGCAGGCTGGTGCCGAAATTATTGTTCATTACCAGCAAATGGCAGTCATGGGAATTGTTGAGGTTGTAAAGAGTCTGTTTAAAATAAAGAGATTTATGGCATTATGCGAGCAAGACATCGTGAAATATCAGCCTAACGCCTTAATATTTATTGATTTTGCAGGGTTTAACTTGCGCATAGCCTCAAAAGTTCACAAATTAAAATTTAAAAAATTTTACTATATATCACCAAAAATCTGGGCCTGGAATCAAAAAAGAGGTTTTAAAATTAAACGGTTTATTGACAAAGCATTTGTGATCTTACCTTTTGAAGAAGAATTTTATAAGAGATTTGCTGTTAATGCCCTTTATGTCGGAAATCCAGTGATGGATGCTATCAATACTTTTCAGCCAGATAAAGGTTTTGTTTCTAGGCATAATATAATTGGCACTAATGGGATGATAGCTCTTCTACCTGGTAGTAGAAAGCAGGAGTTGATTCAGCTATTGCCAACCATGATTGAGGTTGCAAGGGCCTTTCCAAACAAAACCTTTGGATTGTCCATAATTAAAAATTTGCCTTCCGACCTTTACCAATCGACATTGAGTGAGCCGAATATTATGCCGGTGATGGAAGATAACTATAATTTATTACTGAATGCAGAAGCAGCAATAGTAACATCAGGAACAGCGACACTTGAAACAGCATTATTTGATGTACCACAAATAGTAATTTATAAGACAAGTAATTTGAACTATTTTATTGGAAAACAGTTTGTGAAGGTTGATTATATTTCTTTGGTCAACCTCATTGTCGATGATGAAATTGTTTTAGAACTTATTCAAGATGCCGTTACTTCTAATGCAATTTCAAATGAGCTTAAAAGCATCCTTGAAAATGAATTACATAGAAAAAAAATAATGAAAGGTTATAGAAAATTAAAGAATACATTAAAAGGAGAAAATGCATCTCAAAATACTGCCAAAGAGATTTATGAAATTTTACTGTCTGACAGAGAATAATTTTGAATTACTGCTTACGCAACCTTTAACTTTTTAATACGAGATTTTTCAAATTTATCAATAGCATACTCTCGAGTGATGATAAGATTTTTAACATTTTTGCTTGAAGGAAGTTCAAACATAGCATCATTTACAATGGTTTCGCAAATAGATCTGAGACCTCGAGCACCAAGTTTATACTCAATTGCCTTATCAACAATATATTCCAAAGCAGTCTTCTTAAATTCAATTTTTATTCCTTCCATTTCGAAAAGTTTACTGTACTGCTTTGTAAGAGCATTTTTCGGTTCTGTTAGTATCTTGGCCAAAGTTTCCTTGTCTAAAGGATCTAAGTAAGTAAGCACAGGTAAGCGACCAATCAATTCTGGAATCAACCCATAACTTTTTAAATCTTGTGCATTGATATATCTCAACATGCTTTCGTCTTCGATGTGATTTCTGTCGTCAGCGTCGCTGTTGGATGTAAATCCTAGTGGAGCTGTATTTAATCTTGATTCAATAATTCTTTTTATTCCATCAAATGCGCCACCACAAATAAATAATATGTTTTGGGTATTTAATGAAATCATCTTCTGGTCCGGGTGCTTTCTCCCTCCCTGTGGTGGAACATTTACAGTTGTTCCCTCAAGTAATTTTAGCAACGCTTGTTGTACACCTTCGCCACTTACATCTCTTGTGATCGAGGGATTATCAGATTTTCTGGAAATTTTATCTAATTCATCAATATATACAATTCCTTGTTCGGCATTTTCTACTTCATAGTTGGCAGCCTGCAAAAGACGCGTTAAGATACTTTCAACATCCTCTCCGACATAACCTGCTTCTGTGAGCACTGTAGCATCTGCAATGCAGAATGGAACTTGAAGCATATTGGCTAATGTTCTGGCCAGATAAGTTTTGCCGGTTCCTGTTTCACCTACCATGATGATATTTGATTTTTCAATAACAATATCATCATCCAAATCAACTTTTTGCATTAGTCTTTTGTAGTGATTGTAAACAGCAACTGCAATTACTTTTTTAGCCTCATTTTGCCCGACAACATACTGATCAAGGAACTCTTTAATTTCCATTGGTTTTACCAGATTGAAGCTGGGCTTATCACCATTATCTTTGGTCTTTTTTTCTTCTTGTAATATTTGGAAGGCCTGATCAATGCAGTAATTGCATATATGAGCATGAATACCAGATACCATTAAATCGACATCTTTCTTTTTTCGTCCACAAAAAGAACAAGTAACTTGTGTCATTTTGATAAATTATTTGATGACTAAAACCTCGTCTATAAGTCCGTATTTTTTGGCGTCAGCAGCCTTCATCCAAAAATCACGATCAGAATCTTTTTCTATCTGTTCATATTTTTGACCTGAATGTTTTGCCAAAATATCGTAAAGATCTTTCTTGACAGAGAGTGTTTGTTTTAATGAAATCTCCATGTCAGATGCCTGACCCTGCATTCCACTCATTGGCTGGTGAATCATAATTCTTGAATGAGGTAATGCAGATCTCTTTCCGGCTTGGCCCCCGGCAAGTAGTACGGCTGCCATAGATGCAGCCAAACCAATACAAATAGTAGCGATATTAGGAGCTACATATTGCATAGTGTCATAAATCCCAAGGCCTGCGTAGACCGATCCACCAGGGCTATTTACATAAAGTTGAATATCTTTTTTTGCATCAGTTGATTGTAAAAATAATAACTGGGCAGTGATAATATTTGCTATATTGTCATCAACAGGAAGACCAAGAAATATAATTCTATCCATGATAAGTCTGGAAAAAACATCTATTTCGGCAAATCTTGTAGGTCTTTCTTCTATGACAGATCTTGTCATGTTTTCAACTTTATGAATATAGCTATCAACAGTATTTCCATTTAGTCCTTGCCCTTTTACAGCATACTTTCTGAATTCTTCCTTATTCAATTCCTTATCTATCATTAGTTTAATGTTTTTGTAGTGCAATTTACAAAAATAAAAAAAGTCCTTTGCTAAAAGGACTTTTTTTTAAAATGGTGCTTATCACCTTTTTTATTTTTCTGCCTTTTTGTTAAACTCTTCTTGAGTTACTTCTTTAATTGATATTTCAGCTTTTTGTTTTAATACTTCAATTATTTTTTCGGTTCTCAATTGATTAAAAATATTCATATAATTTTCATTATTATTCTGTTGTAGGTAATTATTGGCCATTACCTCAATATTTTTATCCATTTCATCATTTAACTCCATACCTCCAAATTGAGCTTGAAACATCCTTTTGGCGTAATTTACAGTATCGACATATTCAATATTCAATTTATTATCATCGGCTATTTTATTTTTTAATAAAGTCCATTTAAGATCTCGTACATAGTGTTCAAAATTCTTTTCAACATCTTCTGCCTTTAATTCATTATTTGTAGCCAATATCCACTTTTTGTAAAATTCTTGAGGGATATTCAGCTTAGTATCTTTCAATATCTTTTCCTGGATTTGATGAGCAAGAAGATACTCACTTTCCTGGTCATAGTTTTTTTCAAATATCTTAGAATATTCTTCAATAAATTCTTCCACCGTTTTCACTTTGTCTTTCCCAAAAATTTTATCAAAAAATTCTTGATTCATTTCAGACGGCTCAACTCTATTTACATTTTTAATTTTGAAATTAAATTCCCCATTTAGAGTGGAAATTTCTTCTTCAGAAAGCCCGCTGATTTCTATGAGATCTTTTTTACCATCAAAAAGTATCTGTATGTCAAAGCTTATTTCGTCTTCTTTTTTTACTCCTATAAATGATTTTTGTAGTTTTTTAGAAATCTTATTAATAGAAAGTAATACATCTTTATTGAATTCTGAAGATGTTTGTGTCATGGTACCAAATAGTGAATCATCCTGAATACTAGTTTCAGGGTTGATCATTTTGCCATGTTGCTCTTTCAGCTCTTCAATAGCTTTATCGAGTACCTTTTTATCAAGTTTTATTTGGTATTTATTTATTTTGAATTCAAGGTTATAATCAAATTCATCGATCAAACCAACACTATATTCAAAGTCAAATTCCCTTTGAGAATCCCAATCAATTTCTTTGGCTTTTTCATTATTTGGTAATGGCTCGCCGATAATTTTAATATCATTATTTTTAATATAGTCTTTGAGTGAATCAACTAAAATTTTATTTATCTCATCAACCATTATAGATTTCCCATACATTTTTTCAATGAGGCTTACAGGAACCTTGCCGCGTCGAAATCCTTTAATATTGGCATCCTTACTATAAGATTTTAATTTTTCTTTAAGTTTTGATTGATAATCAGCTTCCTTTA
>CAYREN010000191.1:0-8819 GCA_964423255.1 uncultured Roseivirgaceae bacterium
ATGGTAACTGGGAAGAGGTGATCATGCCAACGCATCCTAATCTGAATAATAAGGAAGTAGGAACACTTATTGACTGGATTCTTAAACAAGCCGACAATCCGACTCAATTTAATGTAGGCATTGCAGGTGCTATTCGCACTACAGATATGCCATCAAATTCAGGAAAGTCTATCTGCGTGTTAACAGCAGCATATCAGGACCATGGATTTTCAGATATTCCTAATAGCAAAAAACATGGAACACATAGTATAAAGCTCCTATTGAGGTAAATTTTTGAGCTGATATAAGACAATCTGATTACATAAAAACATTAACTTCGAAAAGAATAGGTGAAGTAACAGCCAACTCCTGAAAAAATATTAGAGAACAAGAATATTTCGGTAAAAGTAAAAAAGAAAAAATGCCTTTAAGGTGTCCTATCATCGGTAAATGTGAAAGATCTGCTCAGACAATCCTCTACTTAAGCGAATTGTATATGTACGGCATGGGGAAATCTAATGAAGATAAATTAAGAAGTTCTGGTTATTTGACTGATAATTATGAAAAAGAAAAGGTAAACCAAATTGGTGAACCCTTTCAATTTAGTAGATCTGTTAGAACATGCGGATTTGAAAACGCATGTCCCGAAGTAGCACTATTTGATAACGGAATGGTATTTAATTTTATTCCGAAAAAAGCAATAACCTCTGGGTTTTGGGATGAATTATTTAAAGAGAATCAATTCGAGGAAGACAATAAGTTCCAAATTCACAAGACTGGACATTATACAGAGTGTCCTGAATTTTCTCAATATCATTATGAAAATAAAATTGGTAAATTAACAAGGTCAACAAGTAAAAGAAGAATACCAATTTCGCAAAAACTAAGATTTGAGATTTTTCAAAGGGATAAATTTACATGTCAATATTGTAAGAGAAACAGGGATAATGATGGTGTTAAATTACATATTGATCATATCATTCCACTTTCAGAAGGTGGAAAAGATGAAATAAGTAATCTAATTACCAGTTGCGAAGATTGTAATCAAGGAAAGAGCAATAAAATTATTTGAATAATAATCACATATTATCAATAAGGAAAAATTAATTTTTTCCAGTTAATCTTCTTCCTCTTCTTTCTCAACCACCAAATCTTCATCCTTTAGCTTTTTTGAAACGGCAATAAATGGCCCTTTAATTATTTTGTCTCCCAATGTTACTCCTTTGAGTATCTCGATATTTTCAAAATCGCTGATACCTGTTTTCACTTCAATCATTTTGGCCTTCCCTTCATCATACAGAAAAACAACTTCTATAAATTCTTCCTTTTTTCCAGTATTTGCAATAGAATCATTTTTGCTTTTATTGGGATTTCTTGTGGTTACTGAAGCCAGTGGTATTGTGAGAATTTTGTCTTTAACATCTGTAGTTATATCCACGCTGGCTGTCATCCCAGGACGAAACGGAGACACGGAGCCTTGCTTGATCAAAAGGTCTTTATAGGATTCATTCAGTATCCTGATACGCACTTCAAACTCGGTTACAGCATCCGGAGAAGATTTATTATTGGCTGTATTGGCAATATTTGTTACTACGCCTTTAAATATTTTTTCGGTATGCGAATATGAATCCACATCAATATCTACTGAATCTCCAACAGAAACTCTAATGATGTCATTTTCGTTTACATCTACCCTTGCCTCCATTTTTGTAAGGTCGGCAATACGCAGCATTTCTGTCCCGGCCATTTGGGCGGTGCCAACAACTCGCTCGCCTAGCTCAACATCCAATTTGGAAACTATGCCTGAAATAGGTGCCCGAATAGTGGTAAACCTAAGATTCTCTGCCGCCTCCTTTACTGATGCCCGGGCACTTGCTACAATATATTCTGAAGCTTTTTTAGATTCCTTTGCAGAAATCAAATCGTTTAGCGCTACTTTATAATTTGCTTCAGAAATTTCAAAATCAACATCTGAAATTACATTTTGATCTTTAAGATCTTTATTTCTTTTGTATTCATTTTCCGCCCGTATCAATTGGGCTTCTGCTCTAGCAATCCTGGCTCTGGCGTCTGCAAGGTTAGCTTTTTGCTGGTTCAAATTGGCATTGGCGCGTTCAAGTGAAGACTGATAAATATCAGGTCTTATCTTCAATAAAATCTGATTCCGCAATACCGAATCTCCTTCCTCAATATTTAATTCAATAATCTCCCCAGGAACATCGGGAGATATCTTCACCTCAAATACTGGTTGCACCATCCCCGATGCACTTACCGATTCTACTATTTTATTAATTGAGGCCTCTGCTAACTCTACTTCTATTTCTTTTGCTTTTCCTATCCAGCCGGCAGATTTGCCTACAATTGCAAATATTACAAGTACCACCACCAATCCTATCAAGGAATATAGCACTTTATTAGATTGCTTTTTTTGTTTCATATTTGGTTATAGTGTTAATGGTTTCCCAACGTAAAAATCCAATACTTTGAGTTTGAAAATGTAATCAAATTTTGATCTGACAAGATTTGATTTGGCAGTAAATAAATTAAAACTCGAAATCTGATAATCGACAAAATTTAGTGCCCCTACATTATAACTCTTCTCTGTCGCCCTAAAAGATTCTTCAAGTGCTTCTACTTGCTTTTGTGCAGCATCATAAACTTTCACTGCTGCCTGCGCATCGTTGTATGATGTTTCTATGGTTTGCCGCAATAAATTCCTTGTTTCTTTGGCATTAATTTTGGCAAATTCTTTTTCTATGGTTGCCCTCTGGACATTTGACCTGGTTTGCCATCCGTTGAATACAGGAATACCTATATTAAATCCAGCAGACCAGCTTCTATTATCAACCCATTGGGTAGGGATATTTTGAACGTCTCTTATGGGTACTTCAGTAATAATTGGAAAAGCATTTACCAATTGAGATACATCATCTCTTAGAAAACCTATTGTCCCTGGATTTTGCACAATGGTTTGTGTATCTCCCGTTGGTACTCTATTTTGATCAGAAAAATTTGTGAAAAATTGCCCTTGTAAACCCAGTGTCGGTATATGTGCTCCCCTAGCTATTTTCTCTCCCATTTCAGCACTTTCTATTCTGATGTCTGATGCCTTAATTTCAGGTTGTATTGCCTCTGCTTGTTTGTAAACTTCTCCGACTGATAAGGGGACAAATTCATAATTTGTCTTTTCAAATTCCGGAGTGAGAATATCAAATGGTTCTCCAGCAGAGATTTGCAAATATTGCTTTAGCCTTAACATGGCAAGGTTCACATCATTTTCTGCATTAATTACTTCTACTTCATTACTCGCCAATTGAGATTGAAGATCCAGTAGATTTGTTTTTGGCAAGGCCCCTACATTTACCATTTTCTCTGTACGGTCCAATTGGGCATTGGTTGTGTTTAATTGAAACTTGGAATTTTCCAGCAATTCACGTGTGAAGATAATTTGCAAATACCCAAAGACAACATCAAGGGACACATCATTTTTTGATTTTTCCATATCATAAAATCCTGCCTGAACATCCATTTCACTACGTTTCACAGATCTACTAATCTGAGATCCATTGTACAAAACAAATTGTGTCGTTGCATTTAGCCCATTAGAATTGATGCGCTGTGTAGTAAATAAATTTGTTGTGGGGTCAATAGATCTTCCCCATCTCCAGCTATTAAATACATTTAAATTTAATGAAGGAATCCTGCTTAATTTATTTTGCCTTAAGGTCGTTTCCTCATTTTGCATAGATAATTCAGATCGTTGAACCGTAAGATTATTTTCAAAAGCATAACTTACGCATTCTTCCAAACTCCATTTTTTTATCTCCTGAGCATGCACTGATATACTTATAAAAAATACCAGTGAAAACATAAATGATTTTGCTGATTTCATAAAATCAAATTTTAGTACTTCAATTATCTCGATCGGCTTTTTCAATGAAATTCAAATTACTGATCTACATCAATTTGTAATCAATTTTAAATTTCATTAACTAACCAATGAATTTTTCCACTTAAGATTAATTAATAATTTTAAGGTCTCGAAAGCTTTATTTATAAAAGGTAAAATGTGTACATGAAGGTAATTTTTAATGGTAATTTATTGGATTTACAGGATGTTCCATTGACTTCACAAAACCGTGGTTTTAGATATGGAGATGGGTTTTTTGAAACTATTGTGGTCATCAATGGTGTACCAAGATTTATAGAACATCACCTTGCCCGATTAATCAAAGGCGCTAAAGTTCTTCAGATGGATGTTTGGCAAACCCTAAACATAAAAAAAATCAACGGTGAAATTGGAGCCTTGATTAATGCAAATGATATTGGGAATTATGCGAAATTGAGATTGACAATATGGAGAGATTCAGATGGTCTTTACACTCCAGAAACTGGCACAACATACTACCAGATGACCATTGAAAATAATTCATATCAAAAAATCAATCTTTTAAAATCTGCCGGATTTTCCAAAAAAATATTCAATTCATATTCTTCTATTTCTTCCTTCAAAACCTTAAGTGCAATGAAATATGTAGTAGCGGGCATCGAAAGAAAAGATAATCACTTCGATGAAATAATTATCCTGGATAAAAATGGGTTTATTTCTGAAACCATGAGTTCTAATATTTTTTGGAGAGATGATAACGGATATTTTACGCCTCCAATTTCATCAGGGTGTATTGATGGGATTATGCGAAATCAGATGATAATTATGCTAAAGCATAAAGGATATGCAGTAGAGGAAAAATTAATAAATGTAAATGAGCTTCTTGCATCAAGTCACATTTTTACTACCAATGCTATGGGAATTAGGCACCTTCAAAAAATTGGAAATAAGTCATTTGAAATAGATACTGTAGCACAACAAATAATAGAATCGATCAGTTAGATAACGATTAAGTCAAATAAATATACTATTCTTTACTAAGCTCCCCTTCAATCGGGGTATCCTTAATATTTAGATATTTTTCAATTTTATTTTCTATAAATCTACCCTGCTGAGGGCTTTGGAGCTTTCTTACCAGAGTAACTACATTTTTATTTTTTAGTATTGCATTTAATTGGTATGTCGCAGCAAATAGATAATATCTATGACCAACGCGGTGTTGGGTGACATATAATTGGGTAACATCTTCTTTCCGCAATTTTAAATTTATGCTAAATGGTAACGGACTATTTTTTACTTCAATGTTTTGTTGGGTTACAACTATTATTGTTTCATTAATTAATTTGGCTAGAGAAAAATAAAATACGATTGCTGAAGCTAAAAGAACTAAAAAAACTGGTGCAGTAGGTTGATTGAAGTCACCAATAATGAATGATGAATAAACTAGAAAATAAGCAAAAATGGGCGCAGATATAAGAGATACTAAATATTTAACTTTGAACGAGCTATATCTGAACTCAAGTCTTACAGCATCTTCTGTCAAAGACATACTTTTAGATATTTCTATCTTTGAGGTCATTTTTGCTTGTATATCAGTCATCCAATTGAGAAGATAATTATTTTTATTTATACATCAAATGTAAAGAACAATTCATCATTTCTTTAATTTAACATGTGAATTATATTACATTATAATAATTATTTAAATCTGATTTAGCTCTTTAATATTTCTGTATTCAAACTCAAAATCAATCTCAAAAGTATCAACAAATTTATGTTTCATGGCCTTTTTCAGTTGATCAACATCATTTGAGTAAAACAAAAATGCTCCTCCTCCCCCTGCTCCACATAGTTTGCCTCCCAATGCTCCATTACCTTTGGCATAGGAAAACATTTCGTCTAATTTTGGTGTGGATGATGCCGGAGCCAATAATTTTTGTGCATTCCAATTGCGCTCCATAATTTTTGCGCAAAATTCATAATTTTTATTTTTTAGATTTTCAGCAAACTCCATTCCGCATGCTGTCAATTCTGAAATCGCCTCTTGTCCTTTAGCCGTTTTGTAATTTTTATATACTCCTTCAACAGCTTTCTGGGCATTTCTTGATTCGCTTGTATGTAGCAATAATAGTTTTGATCTGAATTGTTCGAGAGTTTCTCTTGGGATTTCAATATTCAATGGTTGAGCATAATCCTCGCCAAATTCAAAACAATGGAAGCCACCATAAACAATACCATATTGGTCTTGTCGGCCAATAAACCATTGCAGTTCCATATTTTCTAAATTAAATAAATCTTCGCCTATATTTATTAAAGATTTTGGCTCTGCATTATATGTTTTTGAATTGAGCATTTCGAGAAGTTTTGCTGCTGTTGAGGTACTGAGACCACTTCCTCGTGGGTATCCTGAAAAGTTAAATTTCCCTCCTTTATACTCTACCAGTGGTCTAATGGCCACGTTAGAAACATACCCTTTTTTGCCATCCATTATATATGGAACGTCTGTCCATCCTCCTGCAAAATCAATTCTTAATGGCGCCTTTAAACTATAGTTTATTTTATTTATAATATTGGTAGTGGAGGTTGGCATAAGCTCGTTAGGAACCTCCCGAGAGACAAATTGTATATTAATACCAAGGTCAGTGCATAATTCTTTTTTTGGGTCTATAGATGTGTCATCGTCATTGACAATAAAAATATCTGGTTGTAGCTTGGTCAGTGCATTTTTAAAATCAATTTTTCCTTTTCCAATTTCATTATCGTTTAGTACAGCATAATCAACATCTTCCAATGCCGCCACCAGATGAATTCTGTTACTTTCAGGATTTACCGGTCTCCCGGGACCCTTGAGTTGCCTGAGTGTTTCGTCCTTTCCAACACCAACAATCAGCATATCACCATAGCTTTTGCATTGGTTAAAAAAAACAGCATGACCTGATTGCAGAATATCATAACACCCTGTAGCAAAAACGATTTTTTTATCTTGGTTTCGGTGCCTTATTTCCTGGAGCTGACCCTGAGAAAGCACTTTGGCTTTTATATTTTCAAACATATTATTAACATTAAAAAATTATATTCTATTTAGAATTTTGATAATTATGGAATCTATCGCTTTATTAGAATTTTTCGAAAAAGTACCTTTTGCCCTATTTCCCAGTATTGCATTTACACTTAAAGCTTGATGTCCCAGTAATCTGGCCATGGCGTATAACATGGAAGTTTCCATTTCAAAATTTGTCAACCAAAAACCATTATGATTAAAATAAGTTATCTGATCAAGGAATTTTGGGTTTTTCACGTTTATTCTTAGTTGCTTTCCCTGAGGAGCATAAAAGCCTGGAGTGGTAACAGTATTTCCTTCTTTGAAACCCGCCCCATATTTTTCCATTAACAATTCTGATCCTTTCACAACATATGGGGCAAAAGGAAGGTCGAGTTTCTCTCTAAGTTTTTGACCCAACTTAGTTTCAAAGTCTGTGTGATCCATATTATAATAAAGCATCAGATTATCCATGCCAATGCCATATTCAGATACCACTTGAGAGTCAATTTCTATGTCTTCTTGGATGGCTCCGGAAGTCCCAATTCGAATAATATTAAAACTTTTCTTTTCATCTTTCGGAATTCTTTTCTTTAGATCAATATTGAATAAAGCATCCAACTCGATCATGGCAATTTCAATATTATCTACCCCCATTCCGGTGCTCATCACAGTGATGCGCTTATTATTGAATGTCCCCGTATGCGTTATAAATTCCCGCTTGTTCATTTCAAATTCGATATCATCAAAATGCTTGCTAACACGGTAAACGCGGCCAGGATCTCCAACGACAATTATATTTTCAGCGACATTTTTCGGAGTCAGGTTTAAGTGATAAACACTCCCATCTTTATTTAAAATCAGGTCTGCCTCAGCAAATTTATTCATAAGGATTAAATGTGTAAAGTATAAAAACTTATCCTTTTTTTATACCTCTATAGGGATTATATCCATTTAATTTTTTAGGGTAATACCCACGACCATCGTAAGGTCTTTTTCTTGGATGTTCTTTGCATTCTTGCGAACATGCTCCTTCAAATTCTTCTGCACAATTATCACAAATTGGAACATGTTTGTTGCACTCTGGATTAGCGCAATTTACCATTCGATCACAATCGGTATTACAAATATGACATTTGCTGATCACCAATGGATTTACTTTATTAACATCAGCGGAAATTCGATTGTCGAAAACGTAACACCTACCGTCAAAATCTTCACCATCTGCTTCATAGCCATATTTTATTATACCTCCATGAAGTTGAAATACATTTTTAAATCCCTTTTCGATAAGATAGGCGCTTGCTTTTTCGCACTTTACTCCTCCAGTACAATAGGTAATTACCTTCTTGTCCTTAAATTCTTCCAACTCTTTTACCTTATCAGGAAAATCTCTAAAATGATCGATATCAAATGATATTGCATTTTTAAATTTGCCGATGTTATGTTCATAGTTTGAGCGAACATCTATTACGATCACATTTTCATCATCTTTTACATTTTTGAATTCCTCAGGCTCGATATATTTTCCTGTTTTTTTTGTTGGGTCAATATGCTTTAAACCCGAAAAGACAATTTCATCTTTGATCCTGACATTAAGTTTTTGAAACGCATGGGATTCAAATGGCTCAACTTTAAACTCAATGCTTGCAAATCTTACGTCGGCGCGTAAATCCTTCATGTACTTTTCGCAGTCTTCTCTTAGGCCAGATATTGTACCATTAATTCCTTCCTTGGCAATTATTATTCTTCCTTTTAAATTATTTTCTATGCAATAAAAATGGTGTTTGAGCTTGAAAGATTCAGGATCTTCAATATGAGTATAGCAATAGTAAAGCAGGATTAAATATTCCTTCATCTGTTTGTGTATTTATTTTGAATGTCTTGTAGCATCAATCTTTGAAAAATAAA
>CAYREN010000192.1:0-8764 GCA_964423255.1 uncultured Roseivirgaceae bacterium
AAATTGGCTTACCGCCTCTAAAGTTGGTACGATATGAGTGATTTGTCATGGGAAAATCAGGCGAACTCGTCGTGCCATAAATCACCAAATCACCCTCGTTGTTTACGATAATGCTCTGTGGAGTGTCACTATAACTTCCGCCCAGGTAAGTGGCCCATAGCAATTCTTTGCCGGCAGAGTCATATTTCAATATGCCCACATCCCACTGTCCTGCATGCTCGGGCTGAAACACGCCGTTGGTCACAGGATATCCAACATCAAGAACAATTCCTCCGGAATATAAATTTCCTTGATCATCGAAAGTGGCAGTAAAACCCCAGTTGTCAGCAAAAGATCCTGAGAAAGTCGAAAAAATTAATTCTGGATCTATCACCAATTTAGAATGAGCATCGTATCCTTTCGGAAAATGAAAACTTACTTGATTACCCTGAAGCCTAAATTCGGTTGGGACGTATTCTTTTTTCCGATTTGATTCAGTGAAAGATACTGGTGCGTTCTCAAAAAAGTATCCATGTGCAGTGCCAATAGCAACTTTTCCATTTTGGATTTTTAACTCATTTTGACCATCATATTTCATTTTTATTTGAGCAGGGTCGATGCCTGGAGAAACAATGAAATCATACTTGATTCCGGTAGGAGAAGAATATAGATGAAAATCAATGCCTTTATAAAGATCATCAATAACCACATCGGAGAACGAATATACCCCTTGTGCCCATTGTTTTTCACTTGTTCCACAGAAATAATTTAGTGATTCCGGATTGGGTTTTGCGCTGGTTATTTTGGAGGTAATGTTTGCTCCCTGAAAAGATACTTCGATTGAGTGTACAATTTTTTCATTTTTCGAGATAGCGTTTTTTCTTAAATACCCTTCACTAAACTCCCCTTCATGATTTTTTCTTCCGGTTTGATAAAAGACATATTTCAATTTATTTTTTAATACATATAAATCTCCGCCAGGAATCGCTGCCTTATACAATACCTCCTTGTGCCACTGGCCTTTATTTTCAATAAACCTTGTTCCTGGCCCATTTCCCAAAACTTTATAAGAAATAAAATTAAAGACGAGAAGAATGAAAAAAATATGTGATCTGGATATTGACATTAAATTCTGTAACAAATCATAAAAATATAACTTATTCCCAAAGATTTAGTAATGAAAATGACATGAGGGCAAATGAGATATATTCAAATGACATTTTTTATTTATTAATAGTTGCAAAGCAAAGTCACCCTTTGATATTTTCTATTGCAAAATGCTACTAACATATCGTGATTTGCCCATGCATTATTTTATATTTGCCATTATTTTTTTGCTACTGATGATTGGATAAATAATGACTAATGACTGCAAATAATACAAATGTGGCTCCATTGAACTTGCTTCAAAAGCTCGATCGATATTTTGACGGCAAACAGCAATTGATTTTTTGGATGAGCATTTTATCTACATTTATATTCAGTTTGTTACTGTTCGAACCTAAAGTATCTATCGGTGGCGATGACTCTATTTATATCAATCGTGCTTACAATTTTATCACCAAAGGTTCATTCCCGTCATTTCAGGGGCCACTTTACCCAATAACAATAGGAGGGATCATTGCTGCTGTGGGTGTCAATTTGATCGTACTAAAATTCTTTTCGTTGCTATGCTTGCTCATTCATCAATGGTTCACTTTTAGAGTATTCAAAAACTATCTATCTCCATTTTCGCTTTTTGCAGTAATGCTTTTGATAAGTTCCAGTTCGGCAATAATATATTTTGGTAGTGCTACGTACAATGAGGCATTTTATTTATGCATCCAGAGTATTTTCATTTTTCATTTCGAAAAATCATTTTTGAGAAACCCGAAAGAGGGACTCAATCTCAAAAAGGATTTAAGAAAAATATTGTTGAGCGGCTTTTTACTATTTCTATTAACCATCACAAAAAATATTGGAATCGTAGCTTTAGTTGCTGTGGTTATTTATTTTTTAATTGCCAAAAACTGGAAAGGAGCAACGTTTGTTGTTAGTGCTGTAGCCATTTTCATGTTTTCTTTTAACATAATAAAGTCAACAGCATGGGAGGTCAAAGAAACTCAAATATCTAATCAAGGGAATACATTATTACTGAAAAATCCATATAAACCGGACTTGGGAAAGGAAGATGCTTATGGCTTTTGGTTGCGCCTTGTGCAAAACAGTAAATCATATCTGGGTTATCATTTTATTAATATTTTTGGTGTATCAAAAAAAGATAATTTTAGAGGAAGCTCATTTGCGACAATATTAATCTACGGATTATTTATCGTGGGGTTAGTCACTTTTTTTAGAAAATCAAATTTTTGGCTTTTTCTTGGTATTTTTGTAGGTGTATCATATGGAGCGACTTTTTTGGCCCTTCAAACCTATTGGAATCAGGAAAGACTAATTATTGCTTTTGCACCGCTTTTACTCATCTTTTTATTAAATACGTTGTACCACTTATTTGCAATAAAGACTCAAAAATACCAATCGGTATTTGTTGTTATTGCATCGATATTATTATTTGCCAATTTGACCAAAACCTTTGCGAAAATTCCAGAACAAGGTAAAGTGATTTCAAAATATTTGGATGGTGACAGCTACTATGGTTTTTCGGAGGACTGGGTAAATTACCTCAAAATGACCAAGTGGACAAAAAGCAATTTACCGGATGAAACATATGTAGCCTGTAGGAAACCGGGGATGGCTTTTATTTACAGTGGGGGGAAGGATTTTTACGGTATTTGGAAGGTGACTTCAGAAGACCCAAAGGTGCTTTATGATAAGTTGAAAGACGCAGGTGTGACACATGTGATATTGGCTAATATCCGCATCAATGCTAAAGATCCAAACAGTAGAATAATCAATACTGTAAGGAGGTATTTAGGATATATAAATAAAGCATACCCAGGCAAATTGAAACTGGTACATCAGACAGGTAAAAATTGGCCAGCCTATTTATATAAATTTGATTGAGTAATTTTATCATGATAACCATAAAATTTGATTTTCATAAAAAGTTAGAGAGCATCTTTGGTGATAGATACTGAGAATAAAATAAAGAGCAAAAGGAGAAATAGTTTCTTTAAACACTTTGAAAATTTGGCTCCAGGTTTGGCGAAATATCGCAAACGATATGCCTATTTTTGGAATGATATAGTCAATTATTTCAATTATTTTATTCATGAAGATGATGTTGTCTTAGAGATAGGATGCGCAACAGGTGATATGCTTGCCCGAATGAATGGACGAAATAAAACGGGTATAGATTTCTCTCCCAAAATGATCGAAATCGCTAAAGGAAAATATCCTGATATTGACTTTTATGCAATGGATGTTGAGAATCTGAATATAGATAAAAAGTTTGATACGATAGTCTTATCACATGTTACTGGATATTTTGTAGATATTCTCAAAGCTTTTGACTCGATAAAAAACGTATGCCATCACAGGACCAGAATTATAATCAATTATTATAATATTATTTGGGAACCTGCCTTACTGACCGGAGAATTATTGAGATTTAAAAAGAAAAGCCCAAGACAAAACTGGCTTACGAGAAAAGACCTTCAGACGTTTTTGTATTTAGCAGGTTACGAGACTTATCGATCTTCGCGACGAGTATTGTTGCCAATCAATATTCCGGTGCTTTCATGGTTTTTCAATAAGTTTATTGGCCGTTTGCCATTGGTCAATAAGTTATGCATCAATCAATACCTATTTGCCAGGCCAATAGGTAATTTACCACAAAGAGGGTATTCGACCACTATCGTAATTCCTGCAAGAAATGAAAGCGGCAATCTTGAAAATGCCTTAAAACGTATGCCAAAATTTGGCTCACATCAAGAAATAATTTTCATTGAGGGTAATTCTACAGATGATACCTGGGAGCAAATGCAAAAACTACCTGGTAAATATCCACAGTGGGATATTAAAATTGCCCAACAAAGCGGAAAGGGTAAAGGTGATGCTGTGAGAAAAGGATATGCAATGGCCACTGGTGATATTTTGATGATTCTTGATGCAGACCTCACCGTACCCCCAGAGGATTTGCCTTCGTTTTATTTTGCCATCACCAATAATAAAGGCGAGTTTATTAACGGTTCGAGGTTGGTGTATCCTATGGAAAAAAACGCCATGAGGATACTTAATTTTTTTGGAAATAAATTTTTTAGTATGATGTTTTCCTGGCTTTTGGATCAACCCATCAAGGATACGCTTTGCGGCACCAAGGTTATCATGAAAAGTGATTACGAAAAGTTGATCAAGAATCGTGCTTTCTTTGGAGAATTTGACCCTTTTGGAGATTTTGATTTGATATTTGGGGCTTATAAAATGAATCTAAAAATCATTGATTTACCAATTCGATACCGCGAACGTGTATATGGAGATACAAACATATCTAGATTTAGTCATGGATTTTTATTGCTAAAAATGGTTGGCTACGCCGCCCGGAAAATAAAATTTTACTAGCATGGATATTAATGATGGAATGAGAAAATGCATGAATCCCTGTTGGCTGAAGCTTTACCGCATTGATAGGCAAAGAGGCTTAAATTACTATGAAAGTGAAGCAGGATTCGTATAGAGCATATTGTAAAGAAACTAATATTTTGGCGTCGAGGAAATTTAAGGCATGCAAATATTTCAATCATTATAGCATTTAATCATTTGTATTTGGAATAATAATAGAACCAATATTCCAAATTTTGAATATTATAAATGAGATAGCAATTACATGAATTCTATGATACATAATTTGCCCATAACCAGGTTTAAACTTTTCGTGGCCAGAATTTTATTTCATTTAGTAAAACCAATATACGGGACAAAAAAGAGGATTATTAAAAGAAATGGGATCAATTTTGAAATTGATATTTCCGAAGGACTCGATCTGTCACTATTCCTATTTGGGAATTTCCAGAAGCATGTAACAGAAAACAAATTTCTAAATCTTCCAAATAATGCATTGATTTTTGACGTAGGTGCAAATGTAGGTATTATGTCTTTGCATTTTGCTAAAAAGGCGCCTTTGGGCAAAGTGTATGCTTTTGAACCTACGCACTATGCCATCCAGAAACTCAATAAAAATTTTAGTTTGAATAAGGATATCGCTAAAAATATTCAAATAATTCAAACTTTCGTGTCTAGTGAAGAAAAAAAACAAAGTGATATCAAAGCCTTTTCAAGCTGGAAAATTGATAAAGAGGTAGGCGAAAATCAGCATCCAGTTCATGGAGGCAAAGCAATGTCGACTGAAGGTGTGTCCACCATCACTATTGATGAATTTGTAAATGATAAGGGATTAGATCGTTTAGATTTTATCAAGATAGATACTGATGGTCATGAATTTGATGTGTTGATGGGAGCAAGAAAAACAATTGTAAGATTTAAGCCTCAAATAATTTTTGAACTTGGTCAATATGTAATGACTGAGCGTGGTATCAACTTTAATGATTATGACATCTTTTTTGAGGAAATGGGCTACAAGTTGTCAAATGCAGCAAATAACAAATTAATTACAAACAGCAATTTCAGAAAAGTGGTTCCTGCAATGGGAACTATTGATGTGCTGGCGATGTCTAAATGAGAAAACATTTTTTTTGCATCAAATAAAACAATGTAATATCACTTACCATAACACGTTTCAATACAATTAATAAATATATTTATTTTTGTAAATGAATAATCTGTTTTGAGTGGAAGCCACCAAAAGTAAAGCTTCTGACTAAGCATTTTAAAATTTGAAATTATTTTGTTGAAGAGTTTTCTTAAAACACCTCCTTTTTTTGTCGTATTGGCATTTCTCCTTTTGATTGCAGCATGCAGTCAAAATGAAACTGTGGAGCCCCCCCAAAAACCAAAACCACCTGTAACTCCCAAGGATACTACAAATGTCCAAGACACAACTATAGTTTTGGATACCACTATTTTTGTAAAACTAACAGAATTTGCAATTGACAGTTCTGCAGGTGATTTGGAAGCATATATGATAGAAACTACCTGGGGAACATACTATCTGGAAAAGATGGGATTAGGCCTTTCAAGTATGATTGATTCAACAGGTAACGATTGGATAAGTTTTGAACCCACACCGGGAAGCGGTTCTGCAGGTGAATTCAGGGGATTTCCAAATGCAGTATTTAATCAGGACGACAGTTTTTTTCATCCGAAAAATTCTAATACAGGTCCATCAACTTCCGAAATTTTGATCAATACAGATAAAAAAGTGAGTATTAAAGGTGTATCCGGAAACGAAAACTGGGAATGTCTGTGGGACTTTTATCCAACTCATTGCACATTTACCATGACAAAAGTTTCTGATGGTTACGCTTATTGGGCACTTTATGAAGGCACTCCCGGCGGTACTTTTGATACCACAGATTGGTGGATGACATCTGCCATTGATATCAAGCAACTAGTCACAACAAATCATGAGGGAGACATCCCTGGCCCAGGCCCTGAATGGATAGTTTTTGGAGACGATGCATCAAGCTATACCATATTTTTGATCAACCATTCTGATGATGATAAAGTTGATAAATTTTTCCAAATGGGTAAAAAAATGACAGTGTTTGGTTTTGGGAGGGAAGATTTGAACTTGTATTTGAATGACGCCCCTCGCAGTATTTCAATAGGATTTTTGGATACTGATGATCACAAAAAAATTTCTGAGCATATTTCTAAGATAGATAGTATTTCAGGACTCTGATTTTATCTCTTTTTAAAATTCTTCTTTTTTCCTCCTTTTGATTTCCAACCTCCACGATTAGATGATCTTGTATTCCATTGTGGACCGTCTCCAAGTGCTACAGGTAATGTAACACGTTGAACTTTCTTTTCTATTAATTTTTCAATACGGTCAAACTTATACATATCATCTTCATTGACCATGGTAAGCGCAACACCTTTTGTCGATGCCCGTGCTGTGCGTCCGATGCGATGCACATAATCTTCCGGATCTCCTGGAACGTCATAGTTGATCACAAAATTGATGTCTTTGACGTCAATTCCACGGCTCAATACATCCGTCGCAACAAGAACACGTGTCTGTTTTGATTTAAATCTCAACAATACTGCTTCGCGCTCATTCTGAACCAAGTCAGAAGAGATTCCTTCAACTTTATAATTTTTAGATTTAAGCCCTCTAACGATTTCATTTACTTTTTTCTTGGTAGAAGTGAAGACTAAAATTGATTTCACATCAGGCTTATTTGAGATCATCGAATTGATCAATGGCGTTTTTTGGCTATCATAAGTGAGGCAAACCGCCTGTATCACACCAGCCGCTGGCTTGGAAATGGCTATACTTATTTCCGCTGGATTATTTAGCACTTTCTTCGCCAGCTCTCTGATTTTTGGTGGCATTGTAGCACTAAACATCAGAGTCTGCCTTTTCCTTGGTAGGTAAGTAATTATTTTTTGAATATCATCATGAAAGCCCATGTCGAGCATTCTGTCAGCTTCATCTAAAATCAAATGTTGTAAATGATCAAACTTTACATAACCCATGTTGAGATGCGATATTAATTTCCCTGGTGTGGCAACAATTATTTCTGCCCCTTTAGTTAGCGCCTTTTTTTGGGTCTCCCAATCCTGACCTTCTCCACCACCATAAACCGGTAAAGAGGTAACATGGGTAAAATAGGAAAATCCTTCTATTTGCTGATCAATCTGGATGGCTAATTCCCTTGTGGGAACGATGATCAAGGTATTTAACTGATCGTGTTTGTCAGTAAGTTTATGCAAAATTGGGAGCAAAAAAGCTGCAGTTTTTCCTGTCCCTGTTTGTGCACTACCAATAAGATCTTTTCCTTCAAGTATTATTGGAATGGCTTGTTCCTGGATGGGTGTTGCTTCATCGAATCCCATGTAAGACAGCGCTTCCATGAGTAGTTCGTTCAGCTTAAATTCTTTAAATTTCATACGTAAATATTATTCCTTGTTGCCTTGATTTTTTAAACAACTCGCAAAGCTATAAAATGATCTAATGAAAAATGGTTTTGTGAGATTTTAATTTGACTAAAAAATAGAAAATGCCTCATAGAGGAGGGACATTATTGTATTAAAAAGTGTTAATTCTCGCAATGACGAAAATCGGCTTTTCGGAGTGGACTTAATAAATATGATACACAATTTTGAATTAATTTGATACAATCTGAATTCTGATAAAGAGTAATTTAGTAATATGCATAGCATGAATAAAAGAAAAAATATATTAGCGATAAATGGAAGTGCAAGTAAAAATTCCTCTAACCTTTCAATTATTAATTTTATTAAAGCCTCAACTGAAGACAAATTTCATTTTACAACCTTAAGAGACTTAAGCAACCTCCCTCATTTCAATACAGAGCTAACAAATGAGAATACTCCAGAAGTTATCATCAATGTTAGAGACCAAATATCAGCAGCTGATGGAATAATTATTTGTACACCCGAGTATGTTTTTAGTATCCCGAGTGGTTTAAAAAATTTGATCGAGTGGTGCGTATCAACAACGATTTTTTCCAATAAGCCGGTTGGGCTCATCACCGCCTCAGCAAGTGGAATAAAAGGACATGAAGAACTTAAGTTAATTATGAAGACGATAGAGGCTAAATTTTCAATTGATACAACATTATTAATCCAAGGTATTAAAGGAAAAATTGATAAGAATGGGATTATAACCAGCAGTAAAACAAAAAAAGAAATCGCAAGCTTTGTGGAGTCGTTAATAAATCTTATTTCAAAAATTGCTTAATAATATTGTAGATTGTAA
>CAYREN010000193.1:0-8750 GCA_964423255.1 uncultured Roseivirgaceae bacterium
CTGGATAAAATACATACATAAGACAAACTCAGAGACAATTGGCCAATTTCATGTATTAGTTTATCCAATATGTCAAACCAGCTTTTAGAAAACGAAACGACGCTTCCTTCTAAAAACATGCTAATACCTGTAAATAGTAAACCCAATAAAAAAAATGAAATAATATATTTCCATTTTTTGGCGTGAATAGTAAAAAAATCAGCCGAATATAGAAAATAACCAAGAAAGAAAAGACCCAACACCTTGAATGGCCTTCCTGAAGGAATAAAATCATACCACCTCCAAATTACATTGTGCAGATTAGTTTTGAAAACAACCCAAACATTTTCGTTTTGAAACCCAGAAACAACGTCTGCCGGTAGCATGTCTGGATAAATTTTTAGTGCCGTTTTTTCCAGCACAGGTAATTCAGGTGCAAAGGTGTACATGTATAAAATATCCAGTACGATTGGGAAAAAATAAATTGCTAGTCCCATCCATATTGCTTTTGATTCAGGAATCTTCCTTAAGGCCAATAAAGCCATTCCCATAATTGCATAAAGCATGAGAATGTCGCCAGACCAGAGCAAGGTATGTGCCAATCCAATAATTAATAAAAGAGAAAGTCTTTTCATATAAAAGCTTGGAAAGTCAGGGTTGTCTCTATTTTTTGAAATTTGCATATAAAACCCAACGCCAAAAAGAAGTGAAAACAGTGTGTAAAATTTTGTGTCGACAAAAAACTTAAGATACTGGTATAGTTGCAGATCTACTTCAACATTCCCCAATTCAATTATGTCTTGAAATGGCAAGAATTTAATGCCACTCCAACTTAAAATATTAGCAAATAAAATACCCACTAAGGCAAATCCCCTTAGCACATCTAAAAACACAACGCGTTCCTTTGCTTTGGTAGGTTGACTCTGACTTAAAGGCTGGGATTGTTGCATAGTTAACAAATAGGTTTTCCAATTTATCAAGTATAGAAAAATATTTTATTTCTATACCACTAATGTAATCGATATCGATTATTTATCTAAAAAAAATATCATTCAGTTATTAATCTCTATTGATAATTTAATAAAGAGAAAAAACACCATCTATAATAATTAGCATAAAGAACCAAAAAAAAGCTGTCAATACCCAAATCAATGGCATTAACAGCTTTTATCATTATTGATGTTTAAAGATTACTTTGCCCACCAAATTTTCACACTACTATCATCAGATCCTCCCATTTTTTGAACAACGGCTTTATAATTCTCTTGATTATTATCTTGTTCACTTTGAGGATAAACAGAGCGGTGAAAAACAAACTCATTCCCTTGCTGAGGAGTCATTTTAGTTTGTCTCCATACGCCCCATGCCAACCGAATCTGTCTGATATGCGATATCCATCGTTGGGTATAAATTAATTCTAACGCAGTAGAATTGTCCCACGCTACTTTTGGATTGGCAAACATAGCATTAATTTCAGTATCTGTTGGTGTTGAAGGTACATTGCGCCAACTATAATCATCTCCAAAATTTTTAGAGAAATTAGCTGTTTCAAACCAATATGTAATTGACGATTTTATCCCTTTTTCATATTCCTCCTTTGCCATTGTCATATCTACAGATACTCCAACTCCTTTTGCGTAGGCTTCGGCCTTCAAAAAATGCACTTCTGCGGCAGTTAAAATTAATTCAGGTACAGAATATCGTCCTGTCAACATCCAATAATTAATTGGAGAATAAGTATAGGTGCCTGCATTAGCTTCATCTTGCCATCTGTTTTCAGCATTAGGATTGCCGGTTTCTGTAATGCCTCCAGTAAATGGCATAGGATTCCAAGTTCCATTTGAATTGACTTCTGAAAATAGCCTTAGACGCGGATCAAAAATATCGGTCTCATCTGTTCCATCAGACATAGCTTCAAACATTGAAGTACTAAAGCGAACTTTCCCTCCCGAATAAGCCCAAATCGGACCTCTTAAATCAAGGTCAAGCGCAACGGGATTCAACTTAACGTCCTCACCATCTTCAATAAGAGGCAGGTTTCCACCCAATATATCTGTTACATGACTTGCAAGTGAGTTCTCTGCATCAAAAGCTTTAATTGCTTCTCGCAACCTTATAGAATTCGCAAACTTTCTCCACATTAAAATGTCATCTTTAAACAACACATCATATGAACCAATTTTGGCAAAATCATCTCCTGGAGATTCTACCATATTAGCTTCTGCTTGTTTTAACTCTTCAATCATATCCATATACAACACTTTCTGGTCATCGTATTTTGGATAGAAATTATCCGGCCCGTCAATTGCTTTTGCAGCTTCAGAATAGGGTATATCACCAAATATGTCAACCATTTTAAGTGTTTTAAATGCATTGATCACTTCTTTTTGCGCAACTATATTTGCTACATTTAATCCTGTTTCATTTTCTTCAACCAATCGGTCAAAAAGACTTGCATCAGCTAAATATTTATAGTAGTTCTTCCATAAATCTGTTGCTGCATTTGCAGGAAGATACCCTGATGAACCATATATATTGGTTATTTGAGAGGATAATCCCATTGCTTCATATTCCAGTTGTGTCTGCGGTTGCCACTCCCTTAATAATGAGGAAGTCAAAGAGTTAAAGACAGGAGGTAAACTGGTTTCTGTTGGATTGAAAGGATCCTGATTCATGTCTCCAAAATCATTATTACAACCCGTAGTTATCAAAGCTATTGATAAGATGGATAATATATATTTTTTGAATTTCATTTTATTAAAATTTAATGTATCAAAGATTATTTAAAAGGTTACCCTAAGGTTAAGGGCAAAAGATCTTGTTCGAGGAAGCGCCCCTGCAATTACATATTGAGCATCTCCAACACCGTTAAGACCTTCCGGATTTATGTTATCCGGCATAGTATCCCAAATATAAAAGAGGTCTCTTCCAATGAGGGAAACATCGACATTTTCCATAAAGCTAACCCTGTCCATCAAGCTAGCAGGCAGTCTATATGAGAGTGTAACTTCTCTTAACTTTACCCATGAGTTTTCGAAAACAGCGTCAGGTTGTGGATTTGGATTCCATCCATTTCCGGCATATTTATAAAATGCATGAACTACGTTTGTATTTTCTTCATACTGATCAGAGGTTCCTTCAACCAATACAACTCCATCCATTACTACTCCAATATTATCTGTATCTCCATTCGGATAAGTGTAAGGCAAGCCACCACCATTTCGTTCATTGAGTGTCACTGGGCTCAAACCACCAATCAAAGAAGACCCATATTGTGGGCTATAAACATCTCCTCCCATCTTAAAGTCAACTAATGTAAAAAGTGAAATATTCTTCCAAGTTAAATTAGAATTCACACCACCTATCAATTTTGGTGTAGCATTTCCAACGATTTCCTGCTCTTCAGATTTTTTATATAACGTTCCAGTAACGTTACCATTTGTATCTTTGAAAACATTAAGGATAGGACGACCATTAGGATCTTTCTGGATTCCCCAGCCATAAATTGCACCAAAATTCTGCCCTACTGTTGCTCTCATGGTAGTACCAAAAGCTCCCCACAATCCACCAATATTGTAAATATCAACACCTTCGGTAAGAGATAGTAGTTTGTTTGAAAATTTGGATCCCAAAAAACCAATATCCCATTTCCAATCAGCATTGCTAATTGCCGTAACACTGATATCAAATTCGAATCCTTGCAACTCAAGCTCACCAGTATTAAATTTTATACTATTTGCTCCTGAAGACCATGGCAATGGGGCTGAAAGAATCTGGTTAAACGAATTTTTATTATAATAAGTAAGATCAATGTTTAATCGGCTATCGAAAAATGCAAAATTAGTCCCTATCTCAATTTCTTTTGATCTTTGAGCTTTGAGATTTACATTAGGCAATCCATCTTTCATTGAAATGGTAGGTTTTCCTCCAAAACTTCCAGGAGAAAATGTTGGTATTACTTGATATGGATCTGTGTCTGAACCAGTTTCTGCATATGCTAGGCGAAACTTCAAAAAAGACAGCACATTTCCTGTATTAAATAATTCGGAAGGTACAAAGCTTAATGATGCTCCTGGATAAAAGTAGCTATTTTCATCTGTAGGCAGCGTTGAAGACCAGTCATTTCGAGCAGTTACCTGTAAGAATATAAAATTCTTATATGATATATCCATAAATCCAAATAGTGAATTAATTCTTTTTTCATATCTTTCTTCTTTGGGTCTTGCCTTATTGGCTTTCGGATCTGTTTCATAATTATTGAATGCATAGATATAAGGGCTTTTTCCCTTTGTACTTATATTGCCTTCAATAAAATATCTGCTTGTTCCCCAAGACTGCCCACCAAAAGATATACTTCCATTTAATCCATCAATTAGATTATCTTTATGTGCAGTAGCCAAAAATTCAAAATTTGGTGCAGATATTCTTGCCAGGCTATGAGAATACTTACCACCAACAAGCCCAACTCCGTCAGTAAAACCATTTTTGCTTTCTCGCTCATCACTTGTAAAGTCTATACCTGCTGAACCAACCAATTTAAGCCAATCTGTAGGATCGAAAATTAATTTCATTGACGAACGCATTTGGTTTCTATATTGTTTGTATTCATTCTCATTAAAATTCCAACCATTGTGCTTGTTCATCCAATATCCCCAGCCATCCTGATTATTTCTTGATCCATCGTCATTTTTATAATTTGTCCATTCCAATCCTTTATAGCTCCTTGGTAAATTATAAAACATATTGGTAAAGGCATCATTACTTTGACCTAAAAGAGGAGGATTAGTAAGCTCTCTTCTATTGAAAGAAGAAAAAACCTCAGCCTTTAGTCGTTTATTAAGGATCAAGGTGCCTCCTACAAATATATTCGTAGATGTAAATCCACTTTTATCTATAATTGCTTTGTTTTCTTTATGAGTAACAGATGCTCTAAAGTTTCCAAATTCACCGCCACCCATCAATGACAAATTATGTGTATTTGTAGATCCATCCCGATAATACATCTTCATATTATCCGGCTGTGCAGACCAAGGTCTTTGTTCACCATCCCACCATGTTATCATTGAATCATCGAATTTTGGTCCCCAAGAAGAATTTGTTCCAAACCACGAAAACAAGTCGTAGCTCCAGGAATTGTAAGGGCTGTTGTTTGCTGGATTTATTGCAGGTACTGCACCATGATTATCGGCCCAAATATCGGGATGGCTAGAACCCAAAACAGGTTTTCCCTCTAAAATAGATGCTGGCCCACCAAAACCGTACTCATTCTGAAAATCTTGGTATCCGTAGGGTTTAGATACTTTTGTATTGAAAGTATATTCCACTTTCATGCCCTTTGAACCTGATCCCTTTTTAGTTGTAATGATAATTACGCCGTTTGCACCTCTAGATCCATACAATGCTGAAGCAGCCGTCCCCTTAAGAATATCCATTCTTTCTATATCCATTGCTTCTATCTGGTTTAAGGCTGATCCATAATCTCTATTAGCTGTAGGGCTGTTCGCATCGGTGTCATTTGCAAAAGGCAGTCCATCAACTATGATTAATGGTTGGTTTCCTCCTGAAAGACTGGTGTTTCCTCTAATAGTTATTCTAGTAGAACCACCTTCGATAGAACTTGGATTAGTAATGAAAACTCCTGCTGCTTTCCCAGAAAGAGCATTAGCTACATTTGGCGCCTGAGATTGTGCTAAATCCTTGCCATCAATTTTAGATGCTGAGTATCCCAGAGATTCTTTTTCTCTTTCAATCCCCAAGGCTGTAACAACAATTTCAGATAACTGAGAAATATCAGCCACCATCGATATATTGATAATTGTCTGATTTCCAACTATTATTTCTTCATCAACAAATCCAACAGAGCTAAAAGATAATACAGAAGTCTCATTTGGTATATCAATTTTATAATTACCTTCTACATCAGTAACAGTTCCTTGTGAAGTCCCTTTTACAACTACATTTACTCCTGGAAGACCCTCGTTGTCTTCAGAAGAAATGACCCTTCCGGTAATGGTAGTTTCTTGCATCATAATTCTTTCTTCAATCTGCAAGGATTCTGAGCCTGTTCTTTTACCTACGTGGATGTAGCCATTTATACGTTTAAATTTCACATCGGACTCCTTTGATATTTGCATCAAAACAGTTGCCAAATCTGAATTAGTAAAACTGATAGAAACTTTATGCTTCAAATCAACTTTTTGACTGTTATAGGCAAAAGTAAATCCTGTTTTATGCTCAATTTTATTCAATACCTGCTTTAGAGGTACATTTTTTACTTCTATTGTAATGTAGATTTCCTGAATACTTTTTTCAAAATTTTGTGCATTCAGGTTTCCCGCCATTATTGCACCATATAATATGCATTGTAATAGAAAGCCGTAGAATGTTCTTTTAGACATAATAATTACTTGTCTGAGTAAATTAGATTTCATAGTTTTAGTGTTCTTAAGTGAATAAATTACTTGAGAGTGTGCTTCATATGTTGTTTGTGTGTCTTCCAAACGTATTTACAACAATTAAAGCATTGTCGAAAGTCAGTAGATATCCAATCCGCTGACTTTCATTTTTTTAGCTTGTATATTATTTCATATATATCATGTGTTTAATTAATAAAAACTTTTTTCCCTTTTATCTTAAAATTAAAATCTGAAGTAAATCCCATTCCTTCCAGCACAACCTCAAGTGGCGCATTTGTATAAATGCCATTAAATCCCCCAACGATATCTGTCCAATCATTTACAATTATCTCTACCCCATACCACCTTTCTAACTTTTTTACTACTTCATTAATTTTAGCTTCTTTGAATATTAATTTCCCATCTTTCCAGCTAATTGATTCATTATAATCAAAGGTGGTCTTATTATAATCTGATGTTTGATGATCATATATAAACATTTCAGCTGGATCTAATTGACCCAAAGTGTTAGCATCTAGTCCCTCTTGCTTTTCAATCATCACTTTACCACTGACTAATGCAACTTTTATTTTATCTTCAAACGGGAAGGCTTCAACATTAAAGGATGTACCTAGTACCTTAACATTCAAATCACCTACAATGACATAAAATGAATTCAATGTATCTCTAACTACATCAAAAAATGCCTCGCCAATAAGCTTCACTTTGCGGCTCTTTTCGAAATCTGAATAGTACTCAATATAGCTTTCGGAGTTTAATTTGACTTTACTTCCATCTGGCAATGTGATCAGCGTTTTTACACCACGTGGATTACTTTTAACAATTAACCCATTTGAGTTATTAATATTTTGGGTAGGCACCCAGAGTTCCTTAGTTTGATATACAACTATCGCAGTGGTAATCAAAATCAAAATAGTAGCGGCAATTCTTCTTATGCTAGAATATAAACTGTTTCGTCTTTGTGTATTTAAATTACCATCATTTAATGAAGTGATTTTTTTATCATTGAAACCAAGCCTCTCAGTTAATTTATTGTAAACTTCAATATTGCCTTTGACTTTCAAATCATACTTTCCATTTATAAAAGCTTCTTTATAGCTGTGATAAAGGCTAAGGTTGAGTTTGGATTCATCAAGCCAATCCTTTAATATCTCATTTTCATCCTTCGTCACCTGTCCTGTTAACTCACTGGTGATTATTAATAATATCTTCTCTTCTATCATTTTTTCTATTTCTACAGTAATAGACAAGAAGTAAATGAAATACCCCAAAAAGAATTTTTTTATTTTAATATGCGGATAGAATAATTGGGTATTTAGTGCGCAGCACAAATGATTCAAATAGTAGGACAAAAATAAAGAGAAAAATAGACTTAATAAAAAAATGTAATTATCGAAAACAGATTAAATCGATTAAACTGCTTTCTTTTCGAAGTGCTTTCCATATAAACCTTAAGAACCGATCGTATACGTTTCATTGCAATGAGTAATTGATTTTCAACTGCTTTTATACTTATATCTAATGTCTCTGCAACTTCCTTATATTTTAACCCGTCTTCCCTTATCATACGATAAATCAATTGACATCTTGGAGGTAACGCACTAACAGATTTTTCCAATTCTTTGGCTAATTCCTTTCCTAAAAATAATTTTTCAGGCTCTGTGTATTCGATCATTTTTGAGGTAGAATACTCATCCAATGATTCAGTATTAATATTATTTTTTTGTAAATAATTTAGTGACTGGTTTTTTAATAAGGTATAGGAATAATTATTGAAATTGATTATCCCTGATAACTTCTTTCTGTTTTTCCATAGTTTTGCAAATACGTCCATAACAACTTCTTCAGCAGTTTCATTGTTGCGAACATAATAGTGTGCAATTCGTAAAAAACGAGGATAATAATAGTCGAATAAAATGCGAAATGATGCTTCACTATCAATTGCAATTTCTTCTAATATTTTTTTTAATAATTTATCTTCCACCGGTTAGAGATTGAAAATATAGCCTCCAAATTTAGATGTAATTGGCAAATATTGATCATATAATTAAAAAATTATTAATCAAAGCCAATTTAATATTCTCCAAATATTCAGAGTATTATGCCTTATAATATCAAGAAGCCTATTTTTAAAATTATTGAAGATTAGGAGGAATGGCCATATGAGAAAGCCCTCAGCATTATATATTGAAATAACTAATTCAGTAAATAATAATTTTCCATAAAATAATAAAGCCTCTAAATCAATTGATTTAGAGGCTTATCGCAGAGAGTGAGGGATTCGAACCCCCGGTACCTCGCGGTACAACGGTTTTCAAGACCGCCGCGTTCGACCACTCCGCCAACTCTCTGTAT
>CAYREN010000194.1:0-8750 GCA_964423255.1 uncultured Roseivirgaceae bacterium
GTTGACCTGGTAATAAAAGAATTGAAAAAACTTATTGATAAGCCCATGGGGACTACACAGCTCCATAAAGCAAAAGAGCAATATATTGGCCAAATGGCAATGGCTGAGGAAAATAATATTAGCCTCATGCTGATGCTTGGGAAAAGCATGTTGCTTCACAATAAAATAGAATCATTTGATACAGTTGCCAAAAAAATCAGGAATATTACCGCTAATCAATTATTTGATATTTCCAACGAAATTTTTGATGTGAATAAACTTAGTTTTTTATATTTTGTGCCGAAAAATTAGTCTGATAATTATCATTGTTCCTAAGGTTATTTTGAATTGTTAAAGTGAAACTATAAAAGCTGAATATGATAATAGTTGATCCGAAAATTGAAAAGTATGTAGAAGCCCACACTTCAAAAGGGAATAAAATACTCGATAAAATAGAGAGAAATACTTATTTAAAATCCATTTATCCCAGAATGATTTCAGGAAATGTCCAAGGCAGATTTATAGCCATGGTGTCTAAAATGATTCGTCCAAAATATGTATTGGAAATTGGTACGTTTACAGGATATTCTGCAGTTTGTCTTACTGAAGGATTGCAGGATGATGGTCAACTGCATACCATAGATATAAATGAAGAATTAAAAGACCAAAACCTGAAATATTTTGATGAGGCTGGGGTTAGCAATAAAATATCATCATATTTTGGAAATGCCTTGGACATTATCCCTAAGATGGATATTGAATTTGATTTGATTTTTATTGATGCTGACAAAATTAGCTATTGCAATTATTTTGACCTGGCTATGAATAATCTAAAAATCGGCGGATTTATTTTGGCTGATAACGTTTTATGGAGTGGAAAAGTAATTGAAAATAATTCCGGTAAAAAAGACAAAGATACTTTGGCTGTCAAAAAATTTAATGAAAAAGTCCAGAAAGACAAACGAGTAGAAAACGTGATGATTCCTCTCAGAGACGGTCTTTCTTTAATTCAAAGAGTATGCTGAAATACATTTTTTTTATAACTAATTTTTTCTTTGCCATTGAATGCCTGGCTGGTCCTAAAGTTCCTGCAAAGTATCAGTTTGCAGATATTATGCTAAACATAAGCGAAGATGCCAGAAGACAAATTCAAGCCGATGTTGATGCTCTGCATAAAAACCAGACTTATCTAAGAAGAAAAGTCAAAAAATTTGATTTATACATCGGCATTATTGAACGGGTATTTATGGAGGAAAATTTACCCGATGATTTCAAATATCTTACCATTCAAGAAAGTGCACTTATCCCTGATGCCGTTTCGACTTCAAATGCAGTTGGTTTCTGGCAATTCAAGGCATCATCCGGAAGGGAAGTGGGATTGAGGATTGATAGATATATTGATGAAAGAATGCACATAACTGCTTCTTCACATGCAGCTGCCAAATATCTAAAAAAGAACAATTTCTTTTTTAACAACTGGATTTATGCACTACTAGCCTACAACACAGGACCTACGGGCGCCAAAAAATATATCAATAAAAAATATCTCGGCAAAAAGAAAATGGACATCACAAAACAAACTCACTGGTATATTAAAAAATTTCTTGCCTACAAAATTGCGTTTGAAAATGAAATACATAAAAATTATTCCCCAGAATTACGACTTTTTGAGTATGAAGACACCAAGGGCAAATCGCTCAAAGATTTGTCTGAGTATTTTGAGATTGACCATCAAACTCTGACTCTATATAATAAATGGTTGAGACGCGGAAAAATTCCATCCGACAAGATATACTTAGGTTTTATTCCAGTAAGTTCACAAGATTTCGTTGCACAAACTTTATTGGAATCTAAAGGAATAGCTGTAATGGACGAAAGTCCAAAGCCAAACATTCCACTTAATTCTTACCAGCCAATTTCAGATTTTAATTTTAATATAAATCAGGAGTATCCAAAATTTAACAAAAGCATCCTATCTAAGAGAATTAGAATAAATGGGATTCCTGGGTTTATCGCATCCTCAAGCGAAGACTTGAACTCGGTACTTATTAAATATAGTATAAAAGAAAGTAAATTTTTGAGATACAATGACATGACCGGTTCTGATGAAATAATCCCTGGGCAGGTTTACTATTTGAAGTCAAAAAAATCTAAAGCAAAGATTCAATATCATGTTGTAATTCCGGGTGAAAACGCATGGACAATTTCTCAAAAATATGGTCTCAAAATCAATAAATTACTATTGAAAAACCAAATGAAAGCAGAAAAGGATCTCAGCGCAGGCATGGTCATGTGGCTTATATCAAAGAGACCATCAAGTGTACCAATTGCCTATAAGAAAAATAAAGCACAAAACGTAATAGTAAAAAGTATTCCCAATGAAATAGACTATGCAAGAAATAGCTTTAATCAGAATAGCAATAAAGTCCTATATGAAAAAAAAGATAATACTGCAAATCTTTCAGATAGCGAATTTCTTTTCGAGGAAGCGGGAGAAGATACAGATTATGTAAATGATATTAATTATGGAGATTTAAATAAAGATCTTGGTAAAACTGAATATAAAATTCCGAAGAAAGAAAAAAAGAAGGTAAGTATAAATGTCAACAAAGATGGATTTTATCACATTGTCAAATCAAGCGAGACATTATTCAGTATTTCGAAATTATATAATGTTAGCATTGGGAAATTAAGACAATGGAACAATATTGAAGATTTAGATGTCCTTAGTGTAGGCCAAAAATTAATAGTTGGATATAAACCAGAAACTATCAATAACGGCCAAAAATCATATAATGGTGTAAAATATAAAACCCATACTGTAAAATATGATGATACCTTGTATGGGATCGCGAGAATAAATGGTATATCTATAAAAGAATTAATGGAATTAAACGACAAGGAAGATTTCAATATCTCTGAAGGGGAAATAATAAAAATAAAGGCCTTAAAATGAAAATAGGATATTAATTGTAGATTTAATTAAAACATTACCCAATCAAAAAAATTACGTCCCTAAAATTATTTATTATACTTATATTTGTTGAAAAAATTGCGCGAATAATTACAGATTGTGATGTCCTACAAAGTTGCTAAAAGGTATTCGTATTAATATGAAGAGTTTACTACAAAAATGATGGTAAAAAATAAAATTGATTTGGTAATGCTTGTTGATGATAATGATACTGATAATTTCATCAGCAGAAGAATTATAGAAATAACGAAATTTGCAAAAAGTGTTGAAATAAAAAATTCAGGAAAAAGTGCCTTGGAGTATCTTGAGCAAAATAAAGACAACCCTGATGAACTGCCAGATTATATATTTCTTGATATTAACATGCCCATTGTTGATGGTTTTGTATTCCTTTATGAGTTTGAAAAATTCAACTCTTTCCTTCGCAATAAGTGTAAAGTGATCATTCTTTCTAGTTCTGATAATAAAAGAGACATTGACAAAATTGTCAATAATGATAATGTGGTAAAATTTATAACCAAACCATTGACAGAAAATGCTCTTGAAGAAATAAAATCATTGGAGTAAATACAATACATAAAAACTTTTGAACTTGGGCGCTAAATTTTAGGCGCCTTTTTTGTTTGATAAATTAAATAATTTGCTTCTTCAAAAAAGGCAATAATTCTGCTGAAAATAAAATGATTATTTAGGCAAATGGCAAAAAGAGAAAAGAGAAACCGGAGCAGAGGTTCCACAGGGAATAATCGAAAATCAGGCGAAGATTTCCTGATGAAAAATAAAAAGAAAGAAGGAATTATTGAAACTCCTTCAGGGCTTCAATATTTAATTGTTGAAGAGGGAGATGGAGACAGCCCATTGGAAATTAATAATATTGTTATTCATCAGCGATGCACCTTGCTTAGCGGAAAGGTAATTATTGACACATATAAAGAAAACGAGCCTGACGAAGTTCCTATGAGCGAATTAATTGAAGGATATAGAGAAGGCTTGTTATTAATGAAAAAAGGTGGACGTTATAGGTTCTTTGTTCCACCAGAATTGGCGTGGGGTAAAAAAGGTACTGGAAATAAAATTCCTCCATTTGCTGTGTTAATTTTCGATGTGCGGCTGATAGATTTTTGGTAATTAATTTAAAGGGATTTGAGTATCCTCAGAGATTCTTCAATATGTTTTTTTATATTCATTTGATTATTGTAGATATATATTACTATACCTTGACTATCAGCAATATATGTAACTCTTCCAGGAATTAATCCAAACAGATCTGTAGGAACACCGAACATATCTCTAACTATATTGTCTTTGTCAGAAAGTAAATCAAAAGGTAATTGATACTTTGCTCTGAACTTTTTGTGTGACTGCACTGAATCTGCACTAATTCCAAAAATAACTACACCTCTACTGGAAAAACTATGGTATTCATCTCTGAAACTGCAAGCTTGTTTGGTACATCCTATTGTATCATCCTTGGGATAAAAATAAATTATCAGCGGCTTACCAAAATATTTGATAATGTCTATTGATTTCCCATCTTGATTCAATAATCTAAAATGCGGCAACCTGTCCCCAACTTTTACCTTTTGAAATAGCATAATAATATTCAACTCGTGATAAATGACATTTCTAATTTCGGACAATTCTTCCGATTGTATTATAATTTAAGACAACAAAAATATCATACTTTTACGTCAATTATAATCTTTGTTCTTTATGACTAACAATCTAAATAATGTATTTGAATTTCTCGAATTGCTTAAGGTAAATAATGATCGTGAATGGTTTCAGCAACACAAAGATCTTTATGAAGCAGCGCATCTCAGCATGGTTTATTTTGCAGATTCCTTGTTGGAAGAAATGCAAAAGCATGATGACATTCAAACCATATCAGGTAAAAAAAGCTTGTATCGTATTTATAGAGATATACGGTTCTCAAAAGTTAAAACGCCATATAAGACAAGTTGGAATGGATATTTTAAGCGTCGGACAAATACTCTCAGAGGAGGTTACAATTTTCACATAGAACCTGGCAATACTTACATTGTAGGAGGATTCTTTGGGCCAAATCCATCTGATCTAAAACTTATTCGAAAACATATTGAACAAGACGATAAACAGTTAAGAGATGTATTAGAGGGCAAATCAATGAAATCATTCTTTGGTTCAATGAGAGGTAGAATTGTAAAAACAGCACCAAGAGGGTTTGATATAAATGATCCTTCTATTGATCTTTTGAGATATAAACAGTTAATGTTAAAGCATAATTTTTCTGACAAGGAAGTTTTAAATAAAAACTTTCATACTATCATGTCTGAAGGTTTTCAAAAGCTCAGGCCATTTTTTAATATTATGAGTGAAATGTTAACTACCGACCTCAATGGAATCTCTACAATTTAGTAACTTCCACTAACTATGATTGATCAAGTTAAAATAAAAGAAATCTACCCTCAGCCTGATCATGCGATTTATTTAGATACAGCCTCTGCAGGTCTAATCTCAAAATCAGGAATTGAAAAAACGATGGATTTCCATCAAGATTTTCATAAATATGGGAGTAAAATATTTCTTCAATTTATCACTGAAGAATTACCAAGGATAAGAGAAACAGTAAGTCAGTTTTTAGATGCTTCTGTTCATGAAGTGGCAATGATTCCGAACTTCTCATATGGACTAAATGCGGTGATAACTTCTTTATCGAAACTAAAACGCGTGTTACTTTTTAAGGAGGATTTTCCATCACTGACACAACCATTTCTCATAGGAGATTTTAAGGTATATTGGATAGAAAGCGAAGATGGCTTTACTATTGACATGGGAGAATTGCAACATGCATTAATTCAAAATGATATAGAGATTTTAGCAATTAGCCATGTGCAATACCTATCTGGATTTACCATCGATATTGATAGTTTGGGTTTATTCTGCAAACAACATAGCATAGTGTTAATTGTGGATGGAACCCAAAGCTTGGGTAATTTAAATTTTTCCTTTAGGAAATCATTAGTAAATATTTATATATCAAGTAATTATAAATGGATGAATGCCGGGTACGGCACAGGGATATTACTGATAAAACAAGAAACTTTAGATGCGTACACACCAAAAATAGGTGGTTATCATAGTTATAAATTTATTGATAATCAATGGAAATACTTGCCTTCTATACTCAGTTATCAACCTGGGCATCCTAATATACCAGGCCTCATAATGCTTAAGGATGCTTTAGATTTCAAGATTGAGATAGGCATGGAATTCATTCATTCGCACAATTTAAAATTAGCCAAAATGTTTTTACGGCTAAACGATAGACACGCTAGCAACAGGATTATTGGCTCCAAAGAAAGTATAATTATTGGAATAAGAGGTGATATCAAATTGGCAAATTACCTTGAGGAGAATAATATAATGATAAAATTTCATAATGAGATCATACGGATAGGTTTTCACTTTTATAATACCGAAAGTGATGTAGAAGGATTTATAGAAGCTTTAGTTTGCTATCAAGAATGAATGATTAGACAAAGCCTGGTCAAATCATACCCACCAAGGACGTTCATTTCAGTTATATTGCTTTTTCAAAGAGCACATCAATAAAGTAATTTCTACTATCCCAAAATGTCTTTTTGATAGTTAGTCCTGTATTTTTTGCAATATCTTTTATGGAAGTCAAATCATACTTTCTGGAAATTTCTGTATGGATTCGTTCTCCTTTTTTGAACTCGTAGGATTTGCCTGTTGCCTGAATGTTAACTAAATGATCTTTCTGACTTATCAAATAACTTGAGGCGGCTGAAGTATTACTATTGTATTCCGGGAAATGCACGAAATTATCAACTGAAAAATCAGCACCCAAATCGCGATTGATCCGATTCAATAAATTTAGATTAAAAGCCTTGGTATATCCATGAGGGTCATTGTAAGCCTTCTTGATTATTTCAGCATCTTTCTTTAAATCAAATCCAATCAAAAGTTTATCGTGCAGATTCATTGACGCTGATATCCTAACCATAAATTCATGAGCGAAGCAATTAGATAAATTTCCAATATTTGAACCGAGAAATAAAATTACTTTTTTGCCTACTTCCTTCAATGAGCCTAAAACTTCAAAATATTCTCCTTGTTTTCCGTCAAATTTCAATGCTGGGATTTCACTAAGAAGTCTGCTTTTAAGTTTTTCAATAGCATTAATCGATATATCAATTGGAGAATATGTGAAATCATGACCTTTGAGTTGCTTCAATAAATTAATCACTTTTAATCCATCACCGGCGCCAAGTTCGATAACCTCAAAATGTTCACCATTCATGCCAAAGGACTGTATCAATTCTTTTGTCTGACAATTGAAAATTTCTAGTTCCGCATCTGTCAAATAGTATTCTGGCATATTCATAATTTTTACAAATATTTCATCACCTATTGAATCGTAAAAATACTTTGAAGGAATTGATTTTTGAGCAGCACTTAGTCCCTCATCTACATCTTTCGCAAACTGATCTATCATAAAATTTGTTTTTTGGCCAACCGAATACCGGAATACTGCCATTGAAAATGTGGGTGAAAGAAATTTCTATAAGTATTTCGACTGTGATTTGGAGAGGTAGCAGAAGAAGCACCTCGCAATACCATTTGGTTTACCATAAACTTACCATTGTATTCTCCTACAGCTCCTGGTGGTTTTTTAAAACCAGGGTATGGTAAATATGCACTTGAGGTCCACTCCCATCTCGAACCCCAATTAATAGATTTTGAAGATACCTCCCATTCATATTCTGTTGGTAAACGCATATTTTTCCATTCCGCAAATGCGGCTGCTTCATAGTAATTTACATGACAAACCATATTTTGTCCATCAATAGGATTCAATCCTGCTAAAGTGTAATGTTGCCAAACTCCATCAACATGTTGCCAGTAAAGCGGTGCAGAAATATTGTTTTCATTGACCCACACCCAAGCTTCGTCCAACCAAAGGTCAAACCTTTTGTACCCATCATCATTGATGAAATTAATGTATTCGTCATTAATTATCATTGATTTAGATATTTCAAATGCATGAAGAAAAACACGATGTCTTGATAACTCATTGTCGTAGAAAAACCCTTTACCGATATGCCCAATTTCATAATTTCCTTCCGGAACAAGCAAATAACCTTGTTCTGTATTTTTCTGGTTGGTCAGATCGAAATCCTTTTTGTAAACTGGAAACAATGGATTTTTTCCAAGTATGTATTTAAAATCAGTAAGAAATAATTCCTGATGTTGTTGTTCATGATTGAGGCCCAGCACAAGTAAATCTTGCAGTTTATTATCTTCTGATTTATTCAGTAGTTTTTCCATGTGCTTATCTACATATTGTCGATATTGATAAACCTTTTCTACGCTCGGTCTTGTAAGATCACCTCGTTTATGTCTGGCCACTCTTTGGCCAACATTATTATAGTAACTATTGAATATGAAATTGAATTTATTATCAAACACCTTGTATCCTAGATAATAATTCTTCAGTATAAACTCTTCAAAAAACCACGTGGTATGTCCTAAATGCCATTTTGGAGGGCTTATGAAAAATGCAGTTTGTGGAATGTAATCTTCTATTAAAAGTGGTTTGAATAAAGATTCTGTGTAACGCCTTACAGAAATAAAGTATTCTAACGAATTTGAAAAGGGCTGAGTTTGAAACATTATTAAAAGATAATATATGTTACTAAAAAGGTAATATTAGGAAATAAAAATTTGAAATCTTTCACAATCCAAATCTCATATTATTTATATAAATTTTATATAAAAGTGAATAAATCTA
>CAYREN010000195.1:0-8730 GCA_964423255.1 uncultured Roseivirgaceae bacterium
GTCAATCCGAGGATGTCTGCCATGGCACTTCCCCTGCCTTTTGCAATTGTTTCATCATTAGGCCATTTAACAGTTCAAGCTGATCGGGGGCACTTTCGATAAGATTTATGGTTTCATAGGGGTCTTCTTTCAAGTTATATAATTCCTGAGATTCAAAGGGTGTATTTTGTAGTAGTTTCCAATCATTGAGCTGAACAGCTTGAATTGTTAGACCGGCATACCTTACTCCTCCCTCTCGCCTGACAAAATAAAGCAACCTATCTTTGTCACTAATAATTTCTCCCATAAGCACAGGTAAAAAACTAAGTCCATCAATATTGTGGTCTAAATTAATACCTGCTACTTCCAACAATGTTGGATATAAATCCATAGTCATAGCTTTATGATTTGTATTCGATCCAGCTGAGATATGGTTTTTCCAAACAATGGCTGTTGGAACTTTAAGACCTCCTTCGTACATACTTCCTTTTCCACCTCTCAAGGGACCATTGTTTGCTCCATACCATTTTGCTCCTCCATTGTCACTGGAAAAAACGATGATCGTCTGATCATATAATCCATTTTTTTTCAACGCGTCAATCACCTTGCCAATTCCATTGTCCAGATGTTCAATAAATGCTACCATCTTTGCACGCTCATCACTCATAGTTGATTCTCGTTTTTTTACTTTTTCAAGCCATTCTATTGGCGGCTGAATTGGAGAATGAGGTGCATTGTAAGCAAGGTAAAGGAAAAAAGGTGTCGAAGATTCCTTTTGATCATCAAGGTATTCAATTGCCCACTGTGTGAAAATGTCTGTTGCATGCCCATCGGGATCAATCTCATTTTCATTTTCACGCATATAATTAATCCCATGTCTTCTATGTGTATAATAATCGTCCATCATATCGCCCAAATACCCGTGAAAAAAATCAAAACCTCTATCGTTTGGGATATTGGGCTTTTCCAACCCCAAATGCCATTTACCTATTATTGCAGTTTTGTAACCCCCTTCTTTAAATTTATCTGCAATAGTAATTGCCGAAGGATTCAAATATCCCCAATTATCATTTTCATGGGTTCTGATCACCCCGGGGACACCAGCTTTATCTGGAAAAAGTCCTGTGACCAAAGAAGCTCTGGTGGGAGAGCAAACCGGGCAATTGGCATAGAAATTATCAAATTTCATCCCATCGCTAAAAAGATTATCCATATTGGGTGTTACCAGATCTTCTGCCCCGCAAGCTGCTACATCATAATATCCCTGGTCATCAGTCAGAATTATTAAAACATTGGTTTTTTTATTGGGGTTCTTTTTTTGAGCAGAAACAATTGTAAAAGAAAAACATAGCAAGAGGAGTAACAATCTCATTATTTTCATATCAGCTGGCTTAGGTAATTCTAACAAAATATGTTGTTTTTTTATGTGTGTTGCAAATTGCATTAATTACAATATATAAAAATAGATAATTCAAATTCAATAATTAAAATCAATGCCAAAGAAGTATTGCCTATGATTTTTAACAGTATCAATAAGTTTCTCAGAAATTATTCAGATTTTGCTTTAATCATCATTTTTAACGAATTAGTTTTTAACGAATCTAACTTACTCTCACTAAAAATAATATGCATAAAATACAAGCCGAAAATTACAGATAGCAAGCCGAAAATCGCACCAAAATAAACATCAATTACGAAATGTTGAAGGAGGTAAACTCTTGATAGTCCTACTAAAAAAGCCAGTAAAAACAATATTGTTGAAATCAATATCCCTCGATTATTGATCACGATAAACAAGATGGCAAACAATGCAAACCCTGTGGCGGTATGGCCTGAAGGAAAGGTATTTGAGCTGTGAACATCAACACCATCTACCATATTTAATGAAATATTCTCATCAAAAAAAGCAATTGGCCTTTCTAAACCTTTGTAAATTCCTCTCTTAAATATTGAAACTATAATGGCTTGGAATACCACAGAAAGTGATGTGAGAATGGTTGTGTAGTAATTATAAAAAAGTAATGACACAAGTAAAACTGCTAAAAGGCTTCCATCTCCAAGGTGTGTGATGTATTTAAAGAAAAAATCTAAATCAGGATGATGATGTTGATTTAAAATAAGTTCAATAGTTCCTTTAGGGAAAAAAAATACCGGATAGGCAAATATGATTAATGCACCAAGGCAAAGAGCTATGAATTTAGAATTTAGAAAATCTTTTGTCATTGGTATTTAGGTTTTATTTCTATATGTCAAAAATAGTAAAATGTTGCACGGAGTAAAACCTGAGGTTTCATCTTAAATTATCAGTTTCCAGGTATTTTCTTTTATAATATTTATTTAGAAAAGGATGAATCAATACAGAAATTAAGATGATAATCACCCCAATGTAGAATCCGGTATGCATCTTTTCTCGTTCCCCAAAAAATATCACTGCCAATATAATTCCATAAACCGGTTCAAGGTTTACTGTCAGATTCATCGAAAACGCTGATATTTTTTTCATTAATTCGATAGCTGCAGAATAAGCATAAACTGTACAAACGATAGCCAAAATTGATATATACAACAAATCTGAATAGGACAATCGAAGATGGAGTTGATAGTCATTAGTTAAATAATACTTGTAAAAAGGGAAGAACAAAACTATTGATCCGCACGCTCCTACCATTTCGTAGAATGTGATAGTATGATGATGATGGGCTTTAGCAAATCGTACGTTGATCACGGTAAACAAAGCAGCAATAAAGGCAGATATCAATGCCATTAATAAGCCCAGTGCATGGTTAAATTCGAAATGAAAAATGATATATAACCCAATGATTACTATTACTCCAAGAAAGACTTCGTACCACTTAATTTTCGTTTTTAGCAGTATGGGTTCGAGAAGACTCGTCCAGAAAGAAGTCGTGGCCAATCCTGCCAGGCATACAGACGCAGTAGATATTCTTGCTGACGCAAAAAATAATATCCAATGGATAGCGATCAGTGTCCCTGTTAATAGAATATTTATAATTTCCTTTTTACCAATATCGAAAGAGAGATTTCTACTATAAACTAATACCCCAAGTCCTACCAAGGAAATCAACGTTCTATAAAAGACAACTTCTACTGGAGGTATGGTGATTAATAAACCAAGAATAGCTGTGAAACCCCATATTAAAACCAGAAAATGCAAATGGAGATAATCTTTGAAATCTGGTGTCATCTAGGTACAGTCCTATAAATGAGTAGGCCAATAACTGTAAAAATGATGTTGGGAATCCAGATAGCAATTATCGGCTGGATACTACCCGCTTCAGCAGAAGTACGCGAGAAAATAAAGAATATGATATATATAAAAGCCAATAAAAATCCCAGTGCGATTTGAAATCCCGAACCGCCCCGAGCTTTCCGAGCTGAAACGCCAATTCCGATAAACGTCAAAATCAATGCCGCAAAAGGAGCTGTAAAGCGAATATATTTTTCTATTTCATATACCTCCAAATCATCGGCACCACGCAGTTTTAGCTCATCAATATAAACGTAGAGTTCATCTAATGTGAAAGTTTCAAACCTGCTGTAATCATTGGCAAAATCTTTAGGATTAATCCTTAGTGTGGTATCCATTGATTTCCCATGGGTAAAAATCTCTTCCATACCTTTAATTTCTCTCTTTTTCCAATTTCGTAATCGCCACTTTTTCGTTTCGGGTTGCCACTCCAATCTAGATGCCTGGAGCTTATCTATCAATATTTCATCTTCTATTGTTTCCAATGTTGGTTTATATCCAACATTATTGGAGACATTATAGCTTTGTAGGTATAGCAGAGTATTGGGGCCAATTTTTATATGGATATTTCTATCTGTAAAATGATATGCCCCTTTTATGTATTGCATTTCAAAAGCTACCCGATCTTTATTTCCGTCAGGAATAATCCAGCCACCAAAATAAAATGAAGTAATTGCTATGATAAGGGCACCCATCATATATGGCACCATCAGCCTTGTGAAGCTAACACCACTACTGAGAATTGCGATAATTTCTGAATGCTGAGCCAGTTGAGAGGTCATGAAAACTACTGTAATAAAAACAGTAATCGGTGTGATCATATTGGCAACATATGGTATATAATCCATATAAAAACCCATGATCTGACTGAAACTCAATTCATGATTTATATAGTTTTCATTGTTTTCGGTAATATGAATAATAACTACCACCAATTGAATGACGAAAACCACAAATAAATATGATTTTAGAAATTTTTTAAGAATATACCAATCAAGTATTTTCATTATCTGAATGCTACAATTAATTTTTTCAAAATAATTATTGAGATAAAAATCAATTTATATTAACCTCAATAATTCATGAATATTCTCCATTTAGGGATAAGGCATTAACAGTCAAATTATTCATCTAAAATGCAAGAAAAATTTAATTTTCAGAAGCAATTTTTATTGCAATATAAATTCCGTGATTTCTAACTTGTTAAAAGTATCAATAATTATTCCCTACATTATGTGGGCTAAAGAAAATAATATAACAGAAAACTAAAATTGATTACAATCTTTGGCTCACTTTCATTACCATTTCTCTTTTCCATCCACCAAATGAACAATTGATGATTTGCTGTCGAGATTCTTTTACCAACCACAAATAAAAGGCCAGATTGTGAATACTCGCAATTTGAGCACCCAACATTTCTTTGCTTATAATCAAATGACGAAGATATGCTTTGGAGTAAAATGAACTTACCTCATTTTCGAGACCCCCATCTATGCAACTCAAGTCATTTTTCCACTTCTCATTTCTGATATTAATAATACCTTCTGTTGTGAATAACATACCGTTTCGGGCATTACGAGTAGGCATCACACAATCAAACATATCTACACCCAACGCAATGCATTCAAGGATATTTTCCGGGGTGCCGACACCCATCAAATATCTGGGTTTTTTCTTGGGCAAAATATCACAAATCAGGTCAGTCATTTCATACATATCTTCTGCGGGCTCTCCTACTGACAAACCGCCAATGGCATTTCCTGCACGGTCATACGAAGCAATAGTTTCTGCTGATTCCTTTCTGAGATCTTTATAGACACTTCCCTGTACAATCGGAAATAGACTTTGCTCAAAATTGTATTTTGTTGAAGTAGCATCAAAATGGTCACAACATCGTTTGAGCCATCGATGTGTCATCTCCATGGAATTTCTGGCATATTCGTAGTCACAAGGATAAGGCGTACATTCATCAAATGCCATCACGATATCAGCCCCAATTATTCGCTGAATATCCACCACACTTTCCGGTGTAAAGAGATGCTTAGAACCATCTACATGCGATTGAAACCTCACGCCTTCCTCTTTAATTTTACGCACATTGGCCAATGAATATACCTGATACCCTCCGCTATCAGTTAATATTGGCCTTTCCCAACCTATAAATTTATGTAACCCTCCAGCTTTTTCTATCAAATCAAGGCCTGGCCTGAGATACAAATGATAGGTGTTGCCCAAAATTATTTGCGCATTCACGTCATTGATGAGTTCGCGTTGGTGCACCGCTTTTACCGTACCTGCAGTTCCGACAGGCATAAAAATGGGTGTTTCGATTTTCCCATGTGCAGTTTCGAGTAATCCTGCACGCGCCTTTGTACCTGAATCATTGGCTGCTACTTCAAATTTCATATGACAATTGTTGTTGTAACATACCCGCTTTCAGGCTATGATCACTCTCTTGATCGTCTGCAAACCCAAGGTAGGTTTCAATTATAATAACAGGTATATCGTGTTTCATTTAAAAGTCCATTTGTAATATGGAGCGCAAAAATAATTGATAATATTTACAATAGATGCGAATATCGCTTTACATTTACCTTCCAGTTTTGATGTGACTAAACAATAATTTAATGTTGGAAATACTTTTTTGGCTATTCATAGTGAGCGCCGGAGTTCAATTTTTATTCTTTGCCATTGTTTCTATTGCACTATCTTTATATAAAATGCCCGTTCGAAATGATTACAAAATAGAGGGAGTATCAATTGTAATCAGTGCAAAAAATGAATTTGAAAACTTAAAAAAACTTATACCTCTTTTATTGAATCAACAATTTCATTCCTTTGAATTAATAATTGTTGATGATAAATCTACTGACGAAAGTTACGACTATCTTATCGAACTAGAGCAAAAAGAAGAAAGCGTCAAACTTGTAAGAATAGATAGTACACCAGATCATATCAACAACAAAAAATATGCACTCACACTTGGCATCAGGGCCGCAAAGCATGACCATATATTATTGACAGATGCCGATTGCTTTCCGGAAAGTAATCTTTGGCTATATGAAATGATTTCAGGCTTCAATGGTGATAAAAAGATATTTGTTATTGGTTATTCACAATATTATAAAACAAGTGGGCTACTCAATACTTTTATAACCTACGAGACCTTGCTTACGGCTGTGAAATATTTTGGTATTGGGCTGCTTGGCAATCCTTATATGGGTGTAGGAAGAAACATTGCTTATCGAAAATCTTTCTTTTTAGAAAAAAATGGTTTTGGAAAACATCAGACAATTGTTGGAGGAGATGATGATCTTTTTGTAAATCAACATGCAACGAAAAAAAATACTAGCTTTATGCTTTCTCAAGCATCAATAAATTATTCAAATCCTAAAACAACATTTAGCGAATTTGTACAACAAAAAACTCGACACCTTTCTGTTGGGAAGCATTATAGAAGTACTGACAAATTTGTTCTAGGATTGTTATCCATGTCAAAAATAATCTTCTGGATTAGTTTTTTTGCAGCAATTATGTCAGCATTTCGAATCTTTTTTGTCGTAGGCAGTTTTTTGCTAGTGATGGTATCATTATTGACTGCATTGTTGTTATTGAAAAAGAAAACAGGTGACCAATCAAGTATTTGGTTGTTACCTATCTTAGATTTTCTATACATATTTTATTATATTTCGACAGGCCTCAAAGTTCTTTTTACAAAAAAGGTTAGATGGAAGTAAACAAAAATTTTTCAGATAAGGCATTAGAAGATTTTAAGCTAATTGACAGAGCAACCATTCATCAAGATGAGAAAGCTTTCGCTGAATTGATGCAGCGTTACAAAAAGCCGGTTTATCATATGATATTAAAAATGGTACGCAATGTTGACGACGCTGAAGATCTCACCATTGAAGCATTTGCAAAAGCATTTAAAAATCTGAAAAAATTTAAGAAAGAGTTTACATTTTCTACCTGGCTTTTCAGAATTGCTACAAATAATGCTATTGATTTTATTCGAAAGAAAAAACTCGAAACCATGAGTTTAGATACATCTTTCAAGGATGACAGTGGCGAAACGATAACCATTGATGTAGTGGATAATGAGCTCAATCCAATGGAGGAAACAATCAAAAGTCAGAAAATTGAGCTTATAAGAATATTTGTTAACAAGCTACCACCAAAATATCAACGACTGGTAAAATTGAGGTATTTCAATGAGCTGTCGTATGAAGAAATTGCCAAAGAACTGGAATCACCTCTTGGTACCATAAAAGCACAGCTTCACAGAGCACGAGAGCTGATGTACGATCTGGTAAAAGACAAAAAGCAGCATATTTGAAATGCACCCTTACTTTGATTTAATACCAAAATATTTTCCTGAATTATCTAATAAGCAGTTGAATCAGTATGGCCAATTGTGGGATTTATATCAACATTGGAATGCGAAAATTAATGTTATATCCAGAAAAGATATTGACGAGCTATTTCTGCGGCACGTACTTCACTCATTGTCCATTGCCAAAAAATTCAAATTTAATCCCGGATCAGAAATATTGGATGTAGGTACCGGTGGTGGATTCCCCGGAATTCCATTAAGTATTTATTATCAAAATGTGAATTTTACTTTGGTTGATTCTATTGGGAAAAAGATTAAAGTCGTAAATGAAGTTATAAATGATTTAAAACTCCATAATTCTGAGGGTTTACAAATTCGAGCTGAGGAATTAGCAAATCAATATGACATAGTAGTAAGTAGGGCTGTTTCCAGCCTTCCAAAATTTGTTTCATGGGTTTCTGATAAAATAGTATCTGGAAATACTTCCGGTGTTGGCAATGGAATTATTTACCTAAAAGGTGGTGATCTTGAAGAAGAACTAAATCAAATTAATTGGACATCAGAAATCCATGAAATAAAGGCAATTTTCGAAGAAGATTTTTTTGAAACGAAACAAATTGTGCATTTGAAAAAACCAAAATTCTAATAAAAAAACAATTTTATAGCCATTATGAGCATAAAGTATATGCTACTTCTTTTATTGTATTACAGTAATTTTAACTTTTTTAAGACGAATCAGTTTTAGCTTGCTGCCCAGTCAAATATGTTATGTACAAAGCCCACTATTTAGTAGTCACAAATTTTAGTGCTATTTAGACAACTTATTTTTTATTTTTTTAACGTTAGGATATCTATTGAATCAGTAATGCCAGAAATTATCGTATTTCAATAATTATAATTTTCAGAATTAAATCAATGAATGGATGCGTACAGGGAATTTCATTAAATTGCAATTCTACTAACATATCATATAAAATTTAATCTGATGAAACCGGCATGCCTGTCTGTCGGAAGAAAGGGCCAGAGCAAATTAAAGACCTGCCTACAGCAGATAGGCACTCAAGGGCAAGATTATAGTCCCCGGAAAATAGCAACCTTTAAAATTATAAACAGATGAAACATTCATGGCGAGGAATTTCTACACACAAGG
>CAYREN010000196.1:0-8642 GCA_964423255.1 uncultured Roseivirgaceae bacterium
CTGATCTCATCTTCTTCAAAAACAAGGTTGTCGAGTGCTTCAATATTTTCTTTTAACTGATTAGTAGAGCTGGCACCAATAAGTACAGAAGTGATTCGGTCATCTTTCAATAACCAACTCAGGGCCATCTGACTTAATTTTTGTCCACGGTTTAGTGCAACTTCATTGAGCTGTTTAATTTTAGAAAGATTTGCTTCTACATTTTCCTTTTCGAGATAGGTCATAGATTTTGCTGCTCTGGAATTTTCAGGTATTCCATCAATATATTTGTTTGTGAGCATACCTTGGGCCAAAGGAGAAAATGCAATACAGCCTATACCTTTTTTCTCTAATACATCCAAAAGATCCTCTTCTACCCATCTCTCAAACATAGAATACTTAGCTTGATGGATCAGACATGGTGTGCCAAGATCTTTGAGAATATTTACAGCTCTCTCTGCCATCTCAGCTGGATAATTGGAAATCCCTGCATATAAAGCTTTCCCCTGCCGGACGATGTGATCCAAAGCAGCCATCGTCTCTTCCAATGGTGTATCGGGGTCTGGCCGGTGATGATAAAATATATCTACATAGTCCAACCCCATTCGTTTTAGGCTTTGGTCACAGCTTGACACCAAATACTTCCTGGAACCATAATTTCCATAAGGACCAGACCACATATCAAAACCCGCCTTGGAGGATATGATCAATTCATCTCGGTATTTTGCAAAGTCTCTTTTTAGTAAAATGCCAAAGTTTTCTTCAGCAGAGCCGTATGGTGGGCCATAATTATTGGCAAGGTCAAAATGAGTAATGCCTGAATCAAAGGCATACCGTAAAATATTACGTCCTTTTTCTAGATTGTCAAGATATCCGTAATTGTGCCAAAGGCCTAATGATATAGCAGGTAATAATATGCCGCTTTGACCACACCTGCGATAGGTCATATCATCATATCTTTCTTCTATTGCTCTAAATTCTGTGGGGTTGGTCTTGTCTGTAATTCTCATAACAATTAAGTATTATAATTCATGTCTTGAAATTAAGATGAATAATGAATCATAGAAACCATTTGGTGCTTTTTCTTACGCAAAAAAAAAGCACAAGCCTTTCGACTTGCACTTTCATTTAACAGACAACCTAACCATGAAAATTTTTACTAACTATTTTATTTTTTAAAATGGATGCGAATTTTATCTCATCAAATCTTCCCTTCAATCCTAAAATTCGCATCCGGACTCTTCTCCTCTTCGAATCTAAATTCTTCAACTTCACTAATTCTATTGCTTCTGCTTTCTATCACTTTTCGTTCCCTACACCTGCTCTAACGGCAGTTTCGAATAAGGTTACGAAAAATATGGAGGTAAGGAGTCTTAACTTACAAAGTGAGACTTGATGGAATCGAAATAGGTTTTTTTTGGGCAATGGAGGAAGGTTATTAGGTTTGGTTTATGGATGTATAATTGAGAAATTAATATGTCATTTTCCTTATCAAGCGTAGGTTGTTTAATTTTACATTGAGTTAATTGATGATTTTAGTGTTTGAATACTAATTCAAATTGTATTTGAATTGATTGGCATATTTATATTTTTGTAAATATTTTAAGAAGTAGTAATTAATCAATTTTATAAAATGAAATCAAGAGTAACAATTTTAATGACCATGGTCATTGTAGCACTAATGACAGCTTGTGGTGGTGGATCTGGAGAAAAAGAGAAAAAAGGAAAATTTGCACCTCCTCCAAAAGCCAAACCAATGACCTATGAAGAAGCTCAAGCTGACTGGAAAAATCAAAAAGGATTGGGATCTATTACAAAAGTGGAATTGGGGGATCTCGATAGTGACTTGGCAAAAAAAGGTGAAGAAATATATTCGTTGAAATGCACAGCATGTCATGCACCTGATAAAGATAAATTGGGCCCTGCTCCAACTGGCATTTTGGAAAGACGAACACCGGAATGGATTATGAACATGATTCTTAATCCCGAAGAAATGGCCATGAAAGACCCAATAGGAAGAGGATTGTTGATGAAATATAATACCGTGATGGCAAATCAAGGATTAACAGAAGAAGATGCCAGGGCAGTACTTGAATATTTCAGGACGCTTTAGGCTTTTATTCATAATATAATATATGTGAATTTCACATAAAAAAAGTGCAAGCCTTTCGACTTGCACTTTCGTTAAACAGACAACCTAACCATGAAACTTTTACTAACCCTGTCTGCCGAACAGGCAGGTATGTGTCTTTTCCAAAAAGGATGCGAATCTTATCTCATCAAATCATCTCCTCAATCCCAAAATTCGCATCCGAAATTTTCTTCACCTCTTCTCTCTACTCGTCAACTTCACTAATTCTATCGCTTCTGCTTTCATCACTTTTCGTTCACTACACCTGCTCTAACGACAGTATCGAATAAGGTTATGAAAAATATGGAGGTAAGGAGTCTTAACTTATAAAGTGAGACTTGATGAAATTAAAAAAGGCCGTTTCTGAGTGGTTTATGTAGATTGATAAGTTTCATAGTATAGTGTCTAATGATAAGCCGGCATGCCAACCATTGAGTGAATGGCAAATTTATTGACTAAAACCAATATAGTACAAATGATTGCAAGTAGAGGCGAATCCGTATTATAGAGAAAAATGAAAAATTTACAACTTCTACAATTGCCAAATCAATAATTTTTGAGGAAATTTAAGCTGATTAGTATCATTAAGTGGAGTTGAGATTTTAACCGATAAATAAGTGAAGTCAATAATATTACAATCTCTGTGACTTCAGTCATAAAACGATATTGTATTTAGTCCTAAATTAGAATCATTATAAATAAGAGTTATAAAATATATAAATATGGAAAAGAAATCATTTGAATCAGCAACAGCCTACAATTTAAAAGAATCAATTGCAATCGCTGAAGGCGGAGTAGTAAGTAAGCAATTTATTAAGAACAAAGGCGGTAACATCTCACTATTTGCCTTCGATAAAGGGCAAGGATTGAGTGAGCACACCGCACCGTTTGATGCTATTGTACAAGTAATTGAGGGAAAAGTTGAGGTGTCTATTGATGGGAAAAAGCAGATAGTTTCGGAAGGTGAAATGATCACCATGCCAGCAAATATTCCACACGCCATACAAGCTGTTGAGGCATTCAAAATGTGCCTGATTATGCTAAAGGACTAAGAAATGAACAAAAAAATATTTTTCGTATTGCCGTTTGTACTCATCTCTTTGGTTGTTGGGATATTAGCGGGATTGTTCAGAATTGGTTGGTCAATACCTATTGGTGAGGTGGCCGGAGATCATGGCGCATTGATGACAGGGAGTTTTTTGGGAACATTAATATGTCTTGAGCGGATTGTTGCCTTGAAGAAAAAATGGATGTATGCCATTCCGGTAATTTCCGGAATGAGCCTTATATTTTTCGTTTTGGGGATGCAGCAAGTCGCGATGATTTTGCTAACGATTGGTAGTCTGGGTCTCGTTTATATTTATGTCGATCTGATAAATCGATTTGGGGAATACTATTTCTATGTGATGATGATCGGCGCCATAGGCTGGGCTGTCGGAAATATAATTATGGTTATTTCACCATTTTATCCTCAAGCTGCACCCTGGTGGATTGTGTTTATACTTTTGACGGTTTTTGGTGAAAGACTGGAGTTGAGCAAGTTTTTACCTCAAACACGGGTGAAGAGGGTATTCATGATTATAGCAATTATTGTTTTCATGGTCGGTATAATACTGCCTTACCATGAAGCCGGGAAAATTATTTCCGGGATAGGACTAATTTTAATCTCCTTGTGGCTATTTAAATATGATATTGCCAGAATGTCTGTCAAAGCCCAGGGTATGCATCGTTTTACAGGGTCATTGCTCTTAGCAGGATATTTTTGGTTGTTGGTTTGTGGTCTTTTAATGATATTTGATTTTGGCAGCATATATAATTATGGTGCGATGCTACATGCATTTTTTCTTGGCTTTACCTTTTCAATGATTTTTGCCCATGCGCCAATAATATTTCCAGGAGTTGCCGGACTTACGATCAGACCATTTCACGACACTTTGTTTATTTGGGCGATATTACTTCAGGCTTCTCTTGCCATGAGGATTATTTCCGGGCTATTGATGGAATCTCATTTTCGCACAATATCAGGAATGATAAATGCTGTTATCATCATACTTTTTTTTATTAACTTAGTTATCATAATTATTAGCAAACAAAGAAAAGCTGCGTGATCTCCAAAGGAAAAGTAATTCGTATTGGTTTATTTTTCGCCCTATCTAATTTTTGTATCACTGCCGCGTTGGGGGCACTGTTAAGATTTAATAGTATGTCTCCGATTACTGGATTTATAGCCAGATATTGGACACATAGTCATTCACATACTGGTTTTTTAGGATGGATATTTACAGCATTAGTCACACTGGGTTATGGAATGCTTCTACCCGATTCTCCAAAGATAAACAGGAGAATTTACCGATTATTGATTTATTTCCAGCTGTCCGTTTTGGGGATGTTGGTGACATTTCCTTTTATGGGATATGCAGCGCCCTCCATTATTTTCTCAACTTTTCACCTGGTACTTTCATTCATCTTTGCATTTATTTTTTATCGAAGTGCAGAGAAAAATGACCTGTCATCAAAATTTATGAAGGTGGCATTGGTGTTTATGCTCATCTCGAATATTGGGCCTTTGGCACTGGGACCCATAATGGTTGCGGGGCTCAAAGGGTCACCAATTTATGAAATGGCCGTTTATTTCTATTTGCATTTTCAATACAATGGCTGGTTTACATTAGCTGTATTTGCCCTATTTATAAAATTAATCGAAAAGAAGGGTATTGGAGTAGATGAGAGAAAAGGTAAATTGATGTTGAATCTTTTGATCTATGGTATCATATCGACTTTGGCACTTTCTGCTTTTGGATTTGAGTACAAGACCTTGATGAGAATGATAGGTTTTACCGGTGCGGCTTTTCAGCTAGGAGCAGGATTTATCTTTGTAGGAATTTTGTACAAAGCCATTGGTCATAACAAACTATTTTCAAATACATGGATAAAATGGTTCATGGGGCTTTCATTATTTTCCTGGCTTTTGAAAGTAATTTTACAATTCATGTCTGTATTTCCAGTATTTTCAGATTTTGTTTACATCAGCAGAGATGCTATCATGACCTATCTGCATCTTTCGTTTTTGGGATTTACAAGTTGCTTTTTGTTTGGGATTTTTATTATTAATAAAGTCTTATCTGTATCAAATGTCTTATCCAGAGTGGCATTAGGTTTATTTTCCGGAATGGTCATTTTTATGGAATTAACTATTGGACTAAAATCCTTGCCTCAATATTTAGATTTGCAGAATTTGCATTTGGTTAAAACATCATTATTTATCCAGTCCATGATTCTGCTTATTAGCCTGATCGTACTTCTTTTCTTTTTATCGCAAGGAGAAAGTAGATCTAAATGCATCAAACGCATAACCCGCTGATATACATGTATAAAATTGATGCTACGAAAATCTGGGAGAGAAAGAATTAGTATGTGGACAATTGTAATTAATAATCCTCAATGATAGTCCTGAAATAAATATTTACTTAACAACTTTCCAGTTGGAAGAATTTCTTATAAAAGGAACATTCATAGAAACATAACCCATAAACTTTACCATACTATTAATGAAAAATGGTATGAGTGATGGCCTTGTCACATCAATGAAAAGGCAATTTCTACTTTGATCACTAAGATTAAATGACTGATGCAATACGGTATCATCAAAAATGAAGAGTGGGCCATCCGTTTTCCAGATATGCCTTTGGTTATTTACTTCGATGTATGCCTCCTCATCTACGGCTTCATCAATATTTATCAATACGCGAATCCCAGCTCTGGACCAACCAAAATGCTGACTTGTCTTACTTTTTGGCTTGAAGTTGGAAACTCCAATAGTCAACACACGTTTAAAGTTTTTATGAAATAATGCACATGGATGATCGGTTTCTACATTAAAACCATACCACTTATAAAACATCATAGACCGATCACTTGTGGTTTGTAACTTATTGAGTGAGTCCGAAATTTCTTTATTTGGGCAATTTTCCAGAATATCTTTAATCTCTTCCTGGTGTTTTTTTGGCATGTCTTCAAGTTTATAAATTTGCTTATTGACAAATGGTAAGCAAATAATATCAATTAGCATATTAAAGGGGCTCAGCATCCAGGTTAATGCCCCATTGACTAAAAAGTATTGCCTAAAAATAAATCGTTTGTCTTTATTTTGATGACGTAACACATCATAAACACTTGAAACAAAATAGACAGCAGTAATTGGCCAATATAAAAAGGTGATAATCGAAATTGGAATGAATCGTTTTATCAGGCGAGACGTGAGTTTTTTTCTTGTCATTTTATTGAAAATAATCTGATGATTTTCTTAATTGAAATATTGATTGGCCAACTGAGGTTCAAGAATATATGAATTTTATATTTTGAATTGCAAAGCAACAAAATATAGGTGACTAACATAAATAAATAGGGGATTAAATTTTATTTTTGAGACAAAATATAAGTGTGATATGAGTCTATTTGTAAACCTTAGAAAATCTATAAAATATGGGTTGATAATTGGTTCTTTAAAGTTTTTATTAATTCTGGTAATAATTTTGCCTTGGAAATGGCTAAGTAGTTTTTGTGCTTTATTGGGTAAGTTGGCCTTTTACTTATTAAAGGAAGATAGGCAAAAGACCATTAAAAATCTTACCATTGCTTATGGTGAAAAAAAGAATATAGCGGAGATTAAAAATATGGCCAGGGAAGTTTTTATAAACCTTGGCAGATCAACAGCCGAGGCAATTATCAAACTAAAGTTGACCAACAGAAAAAAATTTTTTAGCAATGTAGATGTGGAAGGTCTTGAATATGCCAAGCAAGCATTTAATAGAGGCAAGGGAGTTATAAATATTATTCCGCATTTAGGATGTTGGGAAGCTGCATCAAAAGCTTACACTTTACTTGGTTTTCCTGCAGGAGCAGTAGCAAAGCCACTCAAAAATAAAATGATGAACAACTGGGTAATGAAAAATCGTCAGGTAAACGGGTTCAAAATATTTCCACGAGGAACCACCTACAAAAAATTACTAATGTTTCTGAAAAACAATAATAGCCTAGGAATGCTCATGGACCAGGATACAAGTGTCAGAGGTGTGTTTGTTGGTTTTTATAACAAACCTGCTTATACATCAATAGGAACTGCCATGCTGGCTCTCGACTCAGACGCTTCTGTACTGGTGGCCTCATATATCAGGACTGAAGGAAGTCACTATAAATTTATTTTTAATAAACCAATGGAGGTTATCAGGACAGGTGACAGAAAGGAAGAATTGCAACTTAATACCGAACAGTTCCTTAAAGACGTTGAAAGGCAGATAATGAAATATCCTACACAATGGGCATGGATGCATGAACGCTGGAAAACTACACCTGAGATGGTAGAAGCAAAAGAAAGAGAAAAACAGGAGCTTAGGCGAAAAAAAAGAAAAATTGAAGAACTGACTAATTAATCTCAGTAAATAAAATCTATAATGCCGTATTCTGTTGTTCAGATACCTACTAATCTGATGATAATAGCACATTAAATTCATTGACTTTAATAGAATGATTATTTATGCCACTCAAAGTATTAATTTTGCCAGCTTACCAACAATTCAATTTCAGCATTGTACCAATGTGCAAAGGCTGAAATTTATTTGAAGAATTACATGAGTCAATTTAAAAAAATTCGAAAAGGTATTAAATATTCCATAATCATTGGATTGATAAAATTTCTCCTTTTTATGGTTAAAGTTATCCCATGGAATTGGACAAGCCTGTTGTGTGGAAGGTTGGGGATTCTAAGTTTTTATATTGTAAAGAAAGAGCGTCAAAGAACAATAAAAACGCTGACCATTGCCTATGGAGAAGAAAAGAGTGAGGATGAAATATACCAAATGGCCAAGGAAGTTTTTTATAATCTGGGAAGGGGAGCGGCTGAGATTGCCGTTAAATTCACCGTGAAGGATAAAGAGAAGTTTTTTAGCAATGTTGAGGTGATAGGCTTGGAGCATGTTCAGGAAGCTTATAATCGCGGCAAAGGTGTTATAAATATTATTCCACATTTGGGATGTTGGGAAGGTGGCCCAAAAGCTTTTACACTATTGGGTTACAGTGCTGGAGCGGTGGCCAAAAGTTTAAGTAATGAAAGGCTGAATGATTGGGTAATGAAAAACAGAGAGTTCAACGGATTTAAGGTATTGCCCCGGGGGAGTACCTATAAAACTATATTGATGTTCCTAAAAGAAAATAATGGTTTGGCGATGCTCATTGATGTTGACTCTAGTATAAAAAGTGTCTTTGTTGATTTTTATGGTAAACCTGCTCATACACCCATAGGAGCTGCCATGCTTGCTTTAGATTCAGGAGCCGCAGTAATCACATCCGCTTATGTGAGGACAAAAGGGAATAAATTTAAATTGATAATTAGTAAGCCATTTGATATAATCCAGACTGGAAATCGGAAAGAAGAATTACAATTAAATACTGAACAATTTCATAAGCAGGTAGAGCAATTGATAAAAGAATATCCAACTCAGTGGGTTTGGATGCATGAGCGATGGAAAACTACTCC
>CAYREN010000197.1:0-8639 GCA_964423255.1 uncultured Roseivirgaceae bacterium
TAAAAATATAATTAGTCAGTTTTGATCTTAGAATATTTTTCCGCAACTTTGCAGACCAATTTGAAATTCGAGATAAATTACACAAAGAAATGGCTAGAGTTTGTCAAATAACAGGTAAGAAACCAATGGTGGGAAATAATGTTTCTCATGCTCTTAACAAGACCAAAAGAAAGTTTTATCCAAATTTACAGAAAAAGAGATTTTACATCCCTGAGGAAGATAAATGGATTACTTTAAAGGTTTCTACTTCAGCAATTCGGACAATAAATAAGAACGGAATTACCGCAGTTTTGAAGAAAGCGAGAAAACAAGGTAATAGTTTATTATAATTTTCAGATTATAAATATCTTTAAAAATGGCAAAAAAAGGTAATAGGGTTCAGGTAATTTTGGAATGCACAGAACATAAAAGTTCAGGCATGCCAGGAACATCCCGTTATATCACTACAAAAAACAGGAAGAATACCACACAACGATTGGAGCTTAAAAAATTCAATCCAATCTTAAGAAAAAGTACAATTCACAAAGAAATTAAATAATCATGGCTAAGAAGGTTGTAGCAACGCTAAAAACAAAAGGCGGAAAAAATTATGCTAAAGTCATCAGAGCGATCAAATCTGAAAAAACTGGCGCATACTCTTTCAAAGAGGAAATTGTGAGTGTAGATCACGTGAAAGAATTATTAGCAAAACAATAGTTAGAATATAGTTTTCTAATTTGGTAAATCCCTTGTAAGGGATTTTTTTTTCACTTTTCTTACCTAACCGATCCATCAATATGTTCAAGTTTTTCTCAAAAAACAATAAAGAAACCCTTGAGAAAGGATTAGAAAAAAGTAAAACCAGTTTTTTTTCTAAACTCGGTAAGGCGGTTGTTGGCAAATCTACGGTAGATGAAGAAGTACTAGATGAACTTGAAGAGGCTTTAATTACTTCTGATGTGGGCGTTGGCACAACCATTAAAATTATTGAACGAATAGAAGCCCGTGTTGCTAAAGATAAATACCTCAATACCAGTGAACTTGACAACATCTTAAAGGAAGAAATAGCTGGTTTGTTGGATGAAAGTAGCAATAATAATTTTCAGGATTTTGAGCTTCCATCAGAAATAAAACCTTATATCATATTAGTTGTTGGAGTTAATGGAGTCGGTAAAACTACCACCATTGGTAAATTGGCGAGTCAATTTAAAAGCCGTGGTAAAAAAGTGATTTTAGGTGCGGCAGATACTTTTAGGGCTGCTGCAGTGGATCAGCTGAAACTGTGGGGCGAACGAGTTGGTGTACCAGTGGTATCACATGGTATGAATACTGACCCTGCTTCCGTTGCCTTTGATGCCGTGAAAGAGGGCGTCGATACTGGTGCAGATTTGGTAATTATTGATACTGCTGGGAGGTTGCATACCAAAGTAAACCTCATGAATGAGTTGACTAAAATTAAAAAGGTTATTCAAAAATTCAGAGAGGAAGCACCCCATGAAGTAATGCTGGTTTTAGATGGCAGTACAGGTCAAAATGCTGTGATTCAAGCTCGTGAGTTTACAAAGGCCACCGATGTCACATCTCTTGCCATTACAAAACTCGATGGTACTGCCAAAGGAGGTGTTGTTCTTGGAATTAGCGACGAGTTTAAAATTCCTGTAAAATATATTGGTATAGGTGAAAAAGTAAATGACTTACAGATTTTCAATAAGTATGAATTTGTAGATTCCTTTTTTAGCAAGAAAGACAATAAGTAACTGCATTTGCTTTTCCTTTATTTATTTGTGCCTTTTTCTATTTTCCATTCTTTTTATTTTTTTCAAGGATCACTTTATTTTTACTATCTGTATAAATTGTTTTTTTTCTGAATGGCAATCTGTACGATACATAATAGTTAAAACCAAAAGTTGATGGGTTAATATTTTTTCCGTAGCCGGGGATATAATATGGTCGAAGATTCTCTGTTTGTTTTACTTTCATCATAAATTTAAACCTGATAGTAAAGCCCATATACAATTGTTTTACTACCCGTATTTTAATTCCTGATACCATTTCATACCAATTTGCTTTTGCATTTTCATTAGAAACAGTTTCTCGGGTCGATGGCCAACTTGTATCAGTATGAATAATTCCTCGTGTGTCGTAATTCAATTTATCAGTAAAGGATGAAGAAGCATATCTCAATCCAAAGAAGGCTACATTAAGGTGAGGGTCCTTATGCATGAAATTTATGTCGGCACCAAATCGCAGATACGAACCATCATTTTCGTATTCATAAGTAGCTTCATCTAATTTATATGTAGATGTTCCATAATTGGCTACAAGAAAAAAACGATCTATATCAATATCTCCTTCAAACTCCAGAAAGCCTCTTTTTTCGGATAAGAGCATATATCCCAATGTCCCGGGGTCGATACCAACCTTTATTGCTGAAGGTGCATATTTACCAACCTGTCCATAAAGATGGACTTGGCAGAAAATAAAAATGACTAAACTAAAAAAATACTTCAATGTTGGCCTCGTTAAATCTTGAAAGTTTGTCTTCTTCCAAATTGGTGGTATCAAAAGTTATTTCTTCAATATTCAAATTTATATATGCTATCTCAGTACCACAATCCTCTGAGATTATCCGAAGTTTTCTTTCATAGCTTACAGAAATTGTATGCGGATTTGGGTTGATATAATATATTGTGTCGATAGTAATTGGGTCAAATGAAAGCGTATCGTACCTGATAGAATCAATCATTTCCAATTTGAATGTTGTGATATCTGCTGCTGGGTTTACAGGAAATTTGAAAGTAGACAAAGTTGTATTTTGGTCATAAAATACTGAATCGCTTCCTACTGCCTTAACTGAATAAAACAAAGTATCCTTTGGATGAAACTCCACCTTTCCGGATTCTAAAGTATCTATTTCAATAAAACCAACAAGTAAATAATTATTAAATACTGATACACAATTTTCATTTTGGCAAGAAAAAAATATGTTCCCACATACAATAAGTATTGACCATAAAATGAATTTTCGGAATCTCCTTTTCTCAACCTGCATAAATAGCATTTCCAAATGAAACGCAAATTTATCTAAATAATTGAATTTACCGTCATTTCATTATCAAAGGAACTGGTATATTGAACCATTTGAATTAACATACCAAAGAGGCTGATATTTTCGTTAATTTTGCTGCCCTATTCTGAATAATTTAAGTTGCTATTAAGCAAAGGAAATATTCATGATTCTGCAGAGAAACGCAATAGTTTAAATAAAAAAATAATTGAAGACTAAGGGAAATAAAAAACCAAAGGTAAATCTTGTGACACTTGGATGTTCTAAAAATTTAGTGGACTCCGAGGTAATCTTGACTCAATTGAAAGGAAATGGAATTTCGGTGGCTCATGAAGCCAATGGTCACGACAGTAATATCGTGATAGTAAATACCTGCGGATTTATTGATAATGCAAAGCAGGAATCAATTGATACAATACTGAAATATACCCAGGCAAAAGAAGATGGATTGATAGAGAAAGTATTTGTGACCGGATGCCTGAGCCAACGATACAGGGATGAATTGGAACACGAAATCCCTAATGTTGATGCATGGTTTGGTACGATGGAATTGCCTCTGCTATTAAAAAAATTTAAAGCAGATTATAAGCATGAGTTGATTGGCGAGCGAATCACCACCACTGCCCAACATTATGCATATCTAAAAATTTCTGAAGGATGTGATCGCCCTTGTTCCTTCTGTGCCATCCCAATTATGAGAGGGAAACATGTATCAAAACCCATTGAGACCATCATTACTGAAGCGAAAAATTTGGCTCGAAATGGCGTGAAGGAGTTGCTGCTTATTGCCCAGGATTCTACATACTACGGATTGGATATTTATAAAAAAAGAAATATTGCCGAGCTGTTGGATCAACTTTCTGAGGTTGAAGGTATAGAGTGGATACGATTGCATTATGCCTTTCCATCTGGTTTTCCAGAAGACATTTTGGATGTTATGGCAAATAAACCTACAATTTGTAATTATTTGGATATCCCTTTGCAGCATGCTTCAACCAATATGTTGGAAATTATGAAGAGGGGTACGACAAAAGAAAAAACAGAGAAGTTATTGCGATCGATTAGAAGCAAAGTGCCAAACATTGCCATCAGGACAACAATGCTTGTTGGTCATCCAGGGGAAACAGAAAAGGAGTTTCAGGAATTGATGGATTTTGTAAATAAATGGAAATTTGACCGCCTTGGAGTTTTTACATATTCTCATGAGGAAGGGACCTTTGCGCATCAATTAAAGGATGATGTGCCCCAGGAGATTAAAGAAGAAAGAGCAAGCGAATTGATGGAACTTCAGGAGCAAATCTCTTTAGAACTTAATGAAAAAAAAGTAGGCAAGACTTTCAAAACGCTTATTGATCGTAAAGAATCCAATTATTTCATTGGACGTACAGAATATGATTCGCCGGAAGTAGATAATGAAGTATTGATAGATGCAAAAGAGAATTATCTCAAAATTGGTGATTTTGCTAATATAAAAATTGGTGAAGCGCGAGAATTTGATTTGATTGGGGTACCTGTTTTGAACAATTAGTTATCAGACTGATTTAATTATTTTTTTGCATTTAAAATTTCATGTTTAAAAGGGTTATACTTACTATAATATGATATTAAACAAAATTGAGCTTGGAGAGTCAAAGCGATTTTCCTCTATTTTATTAGACTATTTAGAAAACAAGAAGGAACTTAAATCTCACTTCGAATACCCACCAAGTATTGAAAGTTTTGAGCAAGCGATTTCAAATAGAAATTATGATGATAGGAAAAGAGAGATATTGGTGAATGTATTAAAACGCCAATATAAAAACATAACTAATGCAGGCCCGGTCATTCAAAACATTGATTTGCTTAATCAACAAAATACATATACAATCACCACTGGACACCAATTGAATATTTTTACAGGACCACTATATTTTATTTATAAGATCGTGTCAGCAATTAATATGGCTAAGATCTTAAATGAAAAATATTCTGCAAATAACTTTATACCGGTTTATTGGATGGCTTCTGAAGATCATGACTTTGAGGAAATAAATAATTTCAAACTATTTGGAAATAAAATTACCTGGGAATCTGAGCAAAAAGGGCCTGTAGGAAAGTTTGATACAAATTCAATAAAGGAGATTTTGGATGAAATAAATGAAATGCCATATTTTTTTAAGAAAGCTTATCTGGAGTGTAAAAATCTATCTGATGCTACCAGGCATTTTGTAAATCATTTGTTTGGAAAATACGGTTTGGTAGTCCTTGATGCTGATGACAAGGAATTGAAAAGCGAATTGAAGCCAATAATAAAGGACGATTTATTCAGCAGTAATGCGCATAAGTTTGTGCAATCGTGCACTGGAAATTTAGAAAAACTTGGCTATAAAAGTCAGATTTATCCCAGACCAATCAACTTCTTTTATATGGCTGATGGTGTACGTGAAAGAATAGAAAATATTGAAGGAACTTTCCATGTTTTAAATACCTCGATTTCATTTTCAAAGCAAGAATTAGAGACCCTCATTGAGGAGCATCCGGAAAGATTTAGTCCAAATGTTGTACTTCGCCCAGTATATCAAGAAGTGATTTTGCCCAACCTTGCATATATTGGAGGCCCTGCGGAAGTGGCATATTGGCTTCAGTTAAAAGACGTATTTGATCACTATTCAATTCCGTTTCCAGTTCTTTTCCCTCGATTATTTGTAATGCTTATTTCTAAGGCGATTTATAAAAAAATGAATAAGCTTGGATTAGAAATAGGGGAGGTCTTTAAAGATTTTGCCACATTAAAAGATGTGTTGTTGTTTAAAGACACTGAGCCAAAGTATGACCTGTCCGTCCAATTGGATGAAATAAAGAATGCTTTTGAATCCATCAAATTGAAAGTTCAAGAACTGGATAAATCTCTTGAAGGTTTTGCAATGAGTGAATATAAAAAAACAGAGAAAGGAGTGATTAATATCCAAAAAAGGTTGAAAAATGCTGAAGAACAAAAGCAGTCAGTCACCATCAACCAATTGAAAGGAATATTGGATAAATTGTTTCCAAATGGAAATCCACAAGAACGGGAAGATAATTTTTTAAATTTCTATATCAATAACCCTGGGTTAATTGATGAATTGATAAATCAACTTAATCCTTTCGAATTGAAATATAATATTTTGACAGAGGATGCTCAAGCATGAAATCAGGAAAATATTTCTCCAAAAGAGAAAAAGCATTTCCGCAGCAGAATTAAATAAGTTGAATCTGAAGATAAAAAAATTATTCGTTGGGTTTTTAACAGAAGATATCAAAACAGTTCACATCTATTTGCCAATTACATTGAAAGCAGAAATTGATACGTGGCTAATTATTCGCGAGTTATGGGCTAAAAATATTCGTGTTGTTGTTCCGGTAATGAATCCTCAAAATAATACCATGAGCTCCACGTTGCTTACCAAAGACACACAACTTGTAGAAAATAAATGGAAAGTCCCGGAACCTTTGCTTAGTGTTGAAATTGATGAAAAGGAGATTGATGCAGTTGTGGTTCCACTATTGGCTTTCGACAAAAGAGGATTTCGTGTTGGATATGGGAAAGGCTACTATGATAGGTTTTTAACTTCTTTGTCCCAAAATCCTACGAAGGTTGGATTGAGTTTATTTCCACCAGTCTCAAATATCATCGATAAAGATTCCTTGGATATTCCACTGGATTATTGTATAACTCCAGAGCAAGTGTTTACGTTTTAGTTGCTCGCACCATTTGCATTTTACCTGGCGGTCCGGGTAATGTTTCTACTTCAAATCCAACGTGCTCCAAATCTCTTTTCAACTGACCTTTTGCACAATAAGTAACATAAACACCATGTCTTTTCAATAAAGAATAAATTATCTTCAAAATTTCAATTGTCCACATTTCAGGTTGTTTGTTTGGCGCAAAAGCATCGAAATAGCATAAGTCAAATAATTCGTTTGCCTCATATTCCTGAATGGGAACTTTTAGTTTTTTTATCAACATAGATTCAGAAATCTTCACCCATTCTCCCCAAGATGCCTTATGGATATTTGTAAATTGCAATTTGGCGGATGGATGGTGGACAAGTTCTGGGTAGTTTAATTGAGAAATTTCTTCATTGGTGAATGGGTATAATTCAAGGCTTTCATATTTTATTTTTATGTTGAGCTTTTCTCCATTAATCGCACTCAACAGCGCATTGAGCCCTGTACCAAAACCAACTTCAAAAATTTTTATTTTGCTGGCCTTTTCTTTAGAAATAAAATACTGGAGTCCTTGAAATATAAAAACATAATTGGATTCTTGAATGGCACCATGAATAGAATGATAGGTTTCATCTATTTCAGGAATATAAATTGTATGGGAACCATCCTCAGTAATCAGAAATTGCTTTTCCCTCATTCTTTTTTTATGAGCACAACAGCATATGCGGAAACACCCGCCTCTGTTCCTACAAATCCTAATCGTTCAGTTGTTGTTGCCTTGATAGAAATACCTTCTTCAGAAATTTCCATAACCCCTGCCAGGCAGGTTTGCATAGCAGGAATATGAGGATTGATTTTTGGCCTTTGCAGGCAAATGGTCGAATCAATGTTTTCTACCAACCACCCGTTTCGGCCAATGATGCTAATAGTTTCTTTCAATAATATTTTACTGTCAATTCCTTTGAACTTTGGGTCAGTATCAGAAAAATGAAAACCTATATCTCGCATATTTGCCGCTCCGAGAAGCGCATCACAAATCACATGAATAAGTACGTCTGCATCGGAATGGCCAACAGCACCTTTCTCATGTTCAATCTTTATTCCACCCAACCAAAATTCTTCTCCTTCTTTTAATTGGTGAACATCATACCCAAAACCAACCCTGATTTTCATAATAATAATTTATTGTTTATAAAAAGGCCATGATATTTATAAAAGCTAAACAAATCTGGACAAAAAATTTATCCGAATAAATCTCAATTCCCATCAAGTATAACGAATTATTTAGATTTTTTCTTTTTTGGTAATGTTCTGAAAATATGATCCCAAAGTGGCGATGAAACGCCAAACGCTGCATCTGGATCTTTGTAATGATGAATGGCATGATTTACCCATAATACTTTAAAAGTATTTTTAGGAGGCTTAAAAGCATGAACAGTAAAGTGCACACCTAAATAGCCTGCATATCCAAATAAAAAACCGGGAGTAAAGCCATATGTGAAATCACCCATTATTAAATTGAACATATATAAAAACATAAATGAAATCGCAATAATCGCTATTGGAGGCATCGCCAACCTTGACTTATCTTTTGGATATTCGTGATGCATTCCATGCATATTGTATTGAATCCAACCTTTTATTTTATTGGTAGGTACCATGTGATATAAATATCGGTGCATGATATATTCAAACAAGGTCCATGACAAAATGCCTATGAAAACCAATATCATATAATTACTCATTGTCAATTGAGTATGCACCAAACCCTGATACAAAAAAACTATTCCAAACAAAATCAACATGGCAATAGGAATGGAGGCATGTGAGCTTGTTAATTTATCCAGAACAGGGTTCTTGAACATTTTTGCAGCTCTGTCATTTTTTGGAATTATTTCATGAATGG
>CAYREN010000198.1:0-8633 GCA_964423255.1 uncultured Roseivirgaceae bacterium
ATAATTCCAACTACCGACCAAATCGCGCTTGCCATCACCGGTCAGATCTATCAGACGGGCAGGGTAAGACATTCCAATTGGCCGTGGCTCGTTGGCGTTGTAACGTAGCAGATCGCCCACTCCTACCAATGGCGTGAAGACCTTGGGCTTTATCGCAGGGCGCTTGAGGGTTGTGCGAAATTGAATTTCAAAAGTTTTATGTTTAGCATCATTAATAGACCACTCTAATTTTCCATTATCACTATAAAAGAAGTCTTCAGATAAACCGAAAGGTATTGGTTGGCCAGTTGCCTTATTGATTATTACAATTGAATTTGGATCAAGTACTCCACCCAGTTGGGCATCGGTGATGATGTTTTCAAATTCAATCATTGGATCCATGGGTATAGAACCAGAGGGCAAATCGGATTTCACATTTAAAGTTATTTGATAAATCTTCTCAGCATGGTTACAAGCTGTAGAAAGAATGCAGGTAAATAATGAAATGGTTATTAATACTTTCATTTTAGAACAAGTTTTGTTTTAGTAGCTTCTGCTGGTTTAAGGTGTGTGTCCATCCATCCGTAGATGAGTTGGCGAGATTCGTGAGCAACTGTATGGCCGCGTCCGTGAATGTAAAAGGCAAAGTTCTGTGGTGCTTGTTCCAGCTCATAAACATCCATCACACGCATCAGCATCAGGATGCGCTGCCGTTGAGTTCCGGGGTTACCGTCATTTAGTGCAGATAAGTCTAAAAATGCACGAGGAGCAATTAATGAGATAATTTCATGAAAATCAATCGGTGGCAATTTTCCTTCCAATAATCCAGCTCGGATATGTTTAAAATATACGTACCAATGGTCACGCGCCCAACCTTCGTTTTCTGGGTTGTGCCTAAAGAATGAACCGGCACAGTTACTAGCGGCAGCCTTAATTCGTTGGTCATATGCGGCTAAAAAAATAGTGCCATGCCCACCCAGGGAATGACCCAGCGCACCTATTCGCTGTGGATCTACTTCTTCCATATCTTGTAGCACGTCAATGGCAATGGAATGTTCAAAAGTAAATTTACCAACAGCTGTCCACATTGGGTGCTTCTTATAAAAACGACTGGTTTCGTAGGATCCTTCCGGAGGGGTTCGATGTCCGGAAACAAAGTGTTCTGGAGCAATAACAACATAGCCTCGTCTACAGAGATGATCGAGGTAGGCTTTATCTGGATTATCGATTAATCCGGCAACTCTTTGTTTTCCATTTACGTATGTTCCATGCAATGCGACAATTGCCGGTGCTTTTGTAGTGAGATTAAGTGGAATACCCAAATAGGCATGTGCCCGCTCATCTTTCTCAACTGCGTAACTTATGAGTTTGCGAATATATTTCCCATCTACAATTACCGATTCATGAACCTGTAAATTTAATTTTGGCTTTTCCGGTTTATACTGGTCTCTGATAAGATCCAGATAACGATTTTTAAGGATGGCCTGACGCACTTCCCACTGATCTTTATTTTCTATATCTTCAATCAGATCATCCCAGGATGATTCAATGACAGGTGGTAAGAATCTTTTATTCCCTTCTGTATTGCACCCATTACCAGATATAATAATTAAGCCAAGTATGGATATAAGTAGAATTTTATTTGATATGAATATGGCTTTCATATGATTGATTAAGATTTTTATTATAAGCATATCATTAAAAATAGGAATTTTTTAAGAATCCACAACTACACTCAGATGTTGCACAGCCAAATATCCTATTGCTTTATCCAACCGTTCTATACGGACAATATTATGACCTGACTTTGATAATGGTGAACAATCATACCATAGCCATTTGTTGCATGTTTATCATTCAAAGTCTGATTATTGATTAGCTACATTGACATTTCGAGAAAGATTACTTGCAGATGTAGTAGAAACTGTCACAGAACTCAGTATCGTATTTTTAACAAACCGTCGTCTATTCATTTTAATATCTTAAAGATTTAAACCTAAGAACATGATAATTCTGCTACTCTTCAAAACCCAGATTAGATTTTTAACCAAACAATACTATAACATTTTAGATATTCTTTAGGTACAGTTACTTCGTACCAACCATTGGCAACTTTCTGTGATTTAATAAGTTTACGACCAGTAAAATCTGGAGATACTATATATGCATTTTTCAAGTCGGGGAGTTCTATTTTAAAAACTATATCTTCAGGCACCTCTGGAAATGGTTGTTCCGGAACACCAATGGGAACAATCTCTCCCTTTTTCATTTTTGAGCCGGTTGCATTCAGCAAATGGACCAGCGTATAATGTTTACCTTCCAAAGACTGATTAAATATGGTGACATATACTTTGCGTGGAATATTTACAGGTTCGAAACTACTGCCGCTGCTCAGAAGTTGCTGAAACAGTGCTTGTTGAAATTTAAAAGTTGACTCGTCCCATTCAAATGTCCATTCCTGTTTAATGGTACGTTCATCTTCCATATGGAGACCTCCAACCTGACTTGATATATAAGATATGGAGCCATTCCCGTAGGGGACTGTAATTCCAGCCGGATATGCTTTACCATCAGTTGTTTTTAAAGTCAGAAATTCAGTAACTTCTTTTGTTCCGTTTAATGAAAATTCAATACAGGATAGTTTATTCTCTATTGTCTCCCCACCAGCATTTAACTCCAGTATGCCTCCACTGACGTGAGTTACCGGTATTGGGTCGTCGATACCCAGTATTTCCGCAAATGGCCATGTAGTTCTTTGATTACCAATAGCATCCATCATCCCAGTGCGGGCTGTCAACAGTAGGTCTCCTCCCTGATCAGCGAATTGGAGCAGCACCTCAATTTGGGTATCACTTAAACAAAGTGCATCGGGAACAAGGATCTTTTTGTACCGTTTTAACTTGTCCGGTTTTAGTGACGATTCAATCAACGTGGTGTACTGGCAGTGTGCATCGTTCATGGCTTCTCCCATTCCAAGTGGATCAAGGTAATAGGTTTCGTCTAACGACCAGTCACGACTTTGTGTTGAAAATAGCATAGCAACCGGTGCTATTGGTTTTGCAATTTGTCGGTTCATATCATCCTCGAATATTGTAAAGTTTGGTGTTGTCGAATTTCTCGGAATATCATTCAGTTGCCAGGTTCCTTGATTATTCATGGTATTAATACACCAACCAAAATAGGCAACTTCGGGTGATTGAAGTGCATACACCAGTCCAAAGACAGGACTGCCGTAGGCTTCCCTGAGTGAGTATTTCAATTTGCGATAAGAAAACACACTTCGGTATGCAGCATAGACATTACGACTCATAATTTCTGTACCCAGAAAATCGCATGCCCTGGCCGATTCACTCAGAGCGGTTCCAAACCTTATGGGTGCGTAGTCGCTGGAAAACCCATAGTGGGTTGTATAACGCATGAAGGTCAAGTTCGGATTGATCTCCATGGTACGTTCCTTGAGCTCTACAGTCCAATCACCAAGTACCTGAATTCGCCATTTTAACCAGGATTGCCAAAGTTTTGAATCTCTGTTTTGCAGCAACGGAGAGGTTTCATCCATGGGCAGTGTCAGACCGGTTGCACCATGGAATTGTTCGCGGCACCTTGCACATCCACAATAATTTATACCTCCAAAAGTCTGCTCATCAATCATATATCCGTCGATATTCGTTGTCTTAATGTGTTCGATCATCCAGTCAAAAAAGTGCTCCTTAAATTCTGGATTTACCGGGCAGAAAAAAGTACCCGGCACATGATCTGTTACTGTTCGCTGTAGCCAGTCAGGATTTTCTGTCAACACCCTGAAGCCAGAACCCATGTTCCAAAGGAGTATCAAATCCATATGATCGATCACTCTTATTCCCTGGCGATGCGCCTCTTTCACTATCATGGGGATCATTTTTTCAATACGTTCCTGATGATTGGGAAATGTATGCCGTGAAAGAAATCCATTGAGTAAAATAGCATTGATATTTTTCTCCTTTAGCTCTTTAAAACGACGTTCCAGTAATTCCGGAGTATTAAACTCATCGAAATTCCCTGAGTTATTTGGTCCCAATGACCCAAGGTTCACATTAAAGCGCCATGCCATTTCCGAACTCATCTGGTCTGGAAGTGAGATGCTCCCTTCTGGTGGGATAACTGCTTTTTCTATATCATTAATAACTTTTGTTGGCAGTGGTGAAGAGGAGATGGAAGTTTCCAGATTTACAGGTTTTTCAAAATAAGAACTTTTAAAATTTACGGATGGTTCATAGAGGCCACTAACTCGCCAAAAACCACGACGGAATTTGTAATCTTCTTGGGTATGCTGCAGCATTTGAAGTGCCAGGGTTGAGATCCGCCAGTTCCCGTCAAACCTAAACGTTACCTCTCCATCCTCCAGCCATTGCGACCAGGTGATGGTCTTTGCCGTTTGGGATGTCACTTGGAGGTTATTGACTACCCTTTTACCTGAACTCACTATGGACATGGGGCCGGCCGGTTTGTCACCTACTCCAATTCTCGCAGTTATCAGATAGAGCCCTTTTCTGGACACAATGCTTTTAAAGGTAGCAGGATAATTGCCGTATGCGGCACTATAAAGTGCCCCGGAAGGCCGCAAGGTATCAAGGTCAATTTCAGTATTTGACCACCCAAAGCCCAGGTAATCATTATAGATGCTGTTACCTGCCTGGATAAATTGGTCACCATGTTCAGGGGCTCCAAAACAATATTTTACATTGACAGGTAAGTCAAAGTAGTAACTATAGAAATCATATGCATGATGCTCCAGGTAATCACTGTGTTCGCCCTCGAAAATAACCACTTTACTGTTCATCGTGCCACCATATAACAAAGAATGCTCGTTAAATGAACACTCCAAGTAATCGCCTATTTTTTTAACACTCCACAGGCCTTGAATGTAGTTTGGCCCGTCATCGCTGTATGTCTGCAATCCCTCAGGGTTAAAGTCAATAACGAGTTTCTTCCCATTACCGGTAAAAGTTAGCCACCGGGTCTTTTCACCAATAAAATCTTCCGGTGAATCAGCCTGTAGCTCTCCTGAAACTATCCTTGGCCTGAATACCCGATCAACCATAGCAGTCCAGTTCATATTAACGACAGTTTTCAGTGGGATCTTAAATGTATATGAAAAGTCAATGTCCATTCGCTGCTTATAGGCAGGTTGAGTGAACTGGATAGTAAGTTCAACAGTATTTCCATCAGGAGAGACACCCAGTTCTTTTCGAAAGGGTAAATCCGGATCATCACTCCAGCAATTGGTTACAGTCCAGTCATTTTCATCCTTTCTGGTTTCAAAGCCGGAGGCACGCTGATTAAAATCTTCTTCGTCAAAATTTGAAATGTAATCATAATCTATTAGTCTGGTGCCTCGCCATGTAAGCAAACTATTTGGGCCAGAGACAATAGAAAATGCCTTATTGGGAGATGAAGAATTACTTTCCAAACTATCATTATTAGAAACTATATTCTCTTGGCTGAAACCCCAAACACTTTGCAGGGCAAGCATTAAAAAGAACATTAAAATTTTATTCTTCACGATTTTCAATTTTAGATAAATAGTGTTTACAATTTAAAATATCATCCCTATTCGGGCTTAAAATTGACCGTTGGTGCAACAGCTTTATTTGACATTGGTGGCCATACATATTTGCCCAATTTTACTTCCGGACCCCGATCCGCATTAAGGATATTTTCGGCTGCTTCAGGAAAGATAGTTTGCCATTTTAACATCCACAAATTAATTTCTGATCTTAGAGATTCACCGGTAGCATCATTATTTTTGAGTTCTGGAGTTTTGGGAGTCCATGCATAATCAGCCCCAGCGTATACTGAGATAAGGCGTCCAGCGACATCATTTGTACCCCATAAACAAATAGTAATTCCTAACACATTGGGATAGTTGATGCCTTCTTGACTCCAGATGCGTGTGGCTCCATAGTCACCATCATGACATGTAGACCGGACACCACCACCCATCATCACCCGAGTTTTGTTTTTGCCTCCATATTTTAGCATTTTTTTTATTATTCTATCCCTTCCACCTTCAGTATATTCCCAGGGTTCGATAACCACCTTATTAGCGATATTCTCTGGGAGCGGCCTGCCTCCGTGGTCTGCCCAAAGATGCATGGTTATTTTTTTGTTGTATTTTTCACCAACCTTCATCAATAGATCATAAATCTTTCCTACATGGGTTGTTGGTGTAAGCTCATTATCATCTTCTCCTGGGAGAAGTGACCAGTTTGCTTCATCTAATCCCACATGAATAATGGCATTTTCTTCCAGACTGGGTATAACCTTATCGTACATTTTTTCTAACAACTGATAAGTTTTTTCCCCGATACCAAAAGATGAACCACCATACTTGCCTACAGCACCAAAGAGATCTGGATAATGATAAACGATGCTACCTACATGACCCCAGGATTCCATTTCTGGCATTACTGTTATATGATATGACCGTGCATACTGAACAATATCTTTTAAATCTTCAGCATCAATCGAATAAGGATTTTCCTGACCTAGTGGTAAATTATGGAATCGAAAACTGTTCAATTCGTCGTCGTATAAGCGCAAATGCAGCATGTTCAATTTAAGATGTGCTATTATTCTTATAATGCGTTTTATATAGGGTAGGGAAAAGGGTGCACGCCCAAGGTCAAGCATGAAAGAACGCAATTCCAATTCTGGTTCATCTTGTATTGACAATAACGGTATATATTTTTTTTCAAATGCATCTTCTTCAAGAGGCTTATTGCTAATATCAAGCATGTTACTGCCCCAATAACTAAATGCCAATAATTGATACAGGGTTTGTGCTCCGTAAAATTCTCCTGTTGTAGTTTTTGAATAAATCGTTACTCCATTTTCAGTGCTCAAAAGTTCATAGCCTTCAATGGATATATTATCTTTTTCGATGAACTGAATTTTAAATGGTTGATTGCCATCAAAATCAATTGATACATCAGGAAGCCTGTCAAACAGATTTGTGAGACATTCTATAGTTCTTCTTTGCTCGGGAACATTCAACGAAAGCCCAGAAATAGAAATTTTATTTGGAAAAGCAATCTTCTTTTGGCTATAAATAACATTTGCCGGTTGTGGAACAAGATGAATCCTGTCCATAAGTTCAACAGGCCGGTACTGTGCCACGGCTGAATTTGCACAAAGGATAATAATAACCAGAATTGCTCTCATGCTTTTCATAAGTTTCAATTCCTTAATTACTGAAATGGATTTTGAATTTTCACTAGATCTTCGATGACTTTTCCATTATGTTCAAACCGTGCAAGCGTATAGACATTCCCACTGGGGCCTATCGCAATGGAATTTACGTAAGTTGGTCTCTCTCCGTCTTCATAAAATATGGGCCCGTGGTCAATATATTTTTGATTTGGAATATTATAGGTGATAAGGTGAAGATTTTCAATACCTCTTGCTGCGCCCATAGACATCTTTTCTTTTCCTTTTGCGCGCTCGCCATCCACAAAAGTTGGCCCACCGGTAAGGTAATACAATGTTTGATTATCCGGTCCAAGTTGAAACCCCAGGTAGCCATAGCTAAAATAATCAAACATGCCACTGCGCTTTGAAGGGGCTGAAGTGATACGATCTACAATTTCGATTTTCTCTTTCTGTGGATCAAATCGGAATAAATACCCCGAATTTCCATGAACACCATAAGCTGCACCCTCATCGTGTCGCCAAATAATTTGTCGCCAGTTATATCCCATATTCCCAGGATCCTTCGGGTCGTACTTTCCAAAATAATCTAAGCGTAGATTCACGTTTTCAAGTTTCTTTATTTTTCTTTTCTCCGGGCTGTATGAAAATATATTTCCTTCAGAAGTGGAGTAATAAACTTGCCCGTCTCTATGATCTACGAACATAGAGCGGCAAAGCACGCGGTAATCATCAAAAGGAGTTCCGGCCTCTCCGTTTACAGAAATCTGCCCCAGATTGTATAACTTATCTTTTTTCATATCATAATGAATAAAGTATCCTTTTGGCCAGGTAATACCATAAAGATGATCTCGATCTTTATCCATGATCATGGTGATAATGCCATCGCCGTCTGGTGCCAATGCCAACTCTTTAAATTCTCCAGATGACAGGTTGTAAGACATAAAATGTCCCCCGGGATAGAGCTTATATCCATCAGGTGCATTGACAGGCAAGCATTCTGAGCCATTGATCATTTCGTAGTACCCTACGTGAGTGGCAAAATACAATATGCCGTTTTTCTCATGAAACCTCACATGACTTTTACCTTGAGATATAGATTTATTTCCTTTCTCTCCGCATATTTCAGTCAAGTCAGCTAAGAATTCCGTTTTGTCTGTTTTAGGATCATAGACATACATTTCCCCTGCTTTATCATGTGTAGAGGAGGATAGTACATAGTATATCTTACCATCACTCGCTTCAGAAATTGCATTGTAGGTGTCGTGTGCATCATCAAATCCTGAGAAATAATGCTTTGCAGAAAGTGGGGTTTCTTTTTGCGATGGGGGGTTAATTGTAATTGGACTTTTTGTGGTTTCTTTGCAACTTAAGACAATCAAAGAAAACCAAAATACTAAAGCAAGTTGAATAGGTGTCTTCACAGTAAATTTGGGGTTAAAAGTTATATTATTAATAGTTTTAAT
>CAYREN010000199.1:0-8604 GCA_964423255.1 uncultured Roseivirgaceae bacterium
ATAACCTTTGCTAAGGTCCGAAGTATGGTATCATGCTTTTTCACAAACGGATTTTTGCTATCCCAAATGTACCCTGCCAAAACAGAGCAGATTTGTTGTTTGAATTCTTTTTGAATTTTATCCGCAAAAATTATTGTTTGTAGATCACCATTGTACCATGCATTTACATAACTTCTAAAGACCTCAATACCTTCTTTTAACACATCTTCATATTCTTTTTCCCAATTAACTTTTTTTCTATTAAGCTGCTTATTTACAATTTTTGCTGCCAGTAAACCCGATGCTGTTGCCAAAGTTACGCCCGAAGAAAAAATTGGATCTAAAAATTCTGTGGTGTTTCCACAAAGTACGTATCCGTTTCCATACATTTGTTTCACTCCAATAGAATATCCAAGAATACTTCGTGGTTCGAATAAAAACTCGGCATCTTTAAAGCGACCTTTTAATCCTTCAAATGAATTGAATAATATTCTAAATTCTTTGGCATTATTAGAATAAAGTTTTTCGACATATTCATTTTCACCAACTACCCCTACAGAGGTAGTTCCGTCAGAAAATGGGATTGCCCACAACCAGGAAGAATTATTGTTAAAGGAATGAACGAAAATATTGTTCCCTGCTTTATCGGTTCTCTTCAAATCGACCAAATGAGTATAAACGGCTCCTCGAGGTATCAAATCAGAAGGCTGGTCCAATTGAAATAACCGTGGTAAAACACGGCCATATCCACTGGCATCCATTACAAATTTAGATTTTACAGATATTGGCTCACCCTGGATATTATTATAACTAACTATTTGATGGTCATCGTTAAGCTCTACTTTTACCACTTCACAATTAAATTGCACATTTACTCCAATACGTTTAACTTCATCAATAAGAATTTTATCAAAATCGGCACGTTGAACTTGCCATGTCCACGACCATCCTTTGGAGAATTGGTTCGAAAATTCGAAAGCACATTTATCGTTTCCAGAGTGAAATATTGCTCCGGTTTTTATCTGAAATTCTTTCTTTTTCACTGCTTCCAAAAGGCCAGATTCTTCAAGATGATTCATACAATTTGGTAGCAAACTTTCGCCTATTACAAATCGGGGAAAAGTTTCTTTCTCCAATACCAATACTTTTTTTTCCTGTTTATGTAGATAAGCTGAGGCGACACTTCCGGCTGGACCTGCACCAATTATTATAACATCAAAAAAATCCATAATTATTCTTATTTGATAAACTAAAAAATTTGATTTCGGGCATAGTCAATTTATTATCAGCCTTCCCTTTTCATATAAATTATAATCATTTAATGAATTCAATAGTTTAATTGCTCTCCTTAAATCTTAGTAAAAAATTTAAACAGGAAGAGATCATTACTGGCTATCATAAAAAATGATTATAATAATAAATAAAGTAACATAAAAAATGATTAAATTTCATACACAATCTATGGAATATGAATTTCTCGCAATTAAATCAGCCAGATTTTAGTATCATAATATTGACTACAAGATCAAATATGTTTTATAAAGCTAAGCTGATTTTGAAGTCAATTAAATCTGAATGCTCAACTGTAAATTCTTTAGTTATATTTCCAGTTTCTCCAATATTAAAGTTATTGCAAAGATTGATATTTCAACATGCTGTGATCAATCCTTATCTACTATAGATAGTTATAAAAACCACAATTAAATACCGCTATGAAACGAATTCTATTGCTCATTTTATTTGTATCTCCTTTTATTTCAAAGGCACAAAAAGATAATCAATCTGATATTGACATATTAGAATCTCACAAAAGTGCTAAAATACAAATCGTGCACAATGCACCAGATCCGGAATTGAATATTGTGGATATTTATTTAGATACGGAAAAAATATTAGATGATTTTGAATTTAGAGAGGCAACAGCATATTTAGAAATCGAAGCTGAAATTGATAGCAAATTAGCCATTGCACCAAGTAATAGCTCATCAGTAAATGATGCCATCAAAACCTTTGATTTTAATTTAGCATCAAATGAAAATTATTTAGCTATGATAATTGGCGTAATTGATGCCACGGGTTTTCAACCAGGACCTGGTGTTACTGATATAATCCTTGATCTTGTTTTGTCACCTGGAAAAAGAGAAACTTCCAATAATTCCACTATGGCGGAGGTAATAATTGCAAATGGATCCATTGATCTTCCGGTAAGTAATTTGAAATCCAGAAAAGATGGAACTGTAATCGCAACCAATTTGAGTTACAAAGATGTGACAAACTATGTGGAACTATTGCCTACAGATCAATTAGTTGATTTATCGAAAAGTAGTGATCCCGAAACAATACAAGCAGCTTTCTTGGCCGAAGTTGGAGACGAAAGTGGAAACGCATTTACTGTATTTGGTTCGGGGTTTGGAATGCCAGAGTTGAATAAGAATGGTCCTGCATTTGGCTTTTATGCCGTTACTGCAGATGGAAGTGTTTCAATAGTTCGTGAAATAAAATCTGCCAGGGTACAGATAATTCATAATGTCTCTGACCCATCTTTGGAAATAGTAGACGTCTATAGAAAAACAAAAGGCCAATGGGAATTGTTGACTGACGATTTAAAATTCAGAATGGGAACTGCTTATTTCAGTATTCCTCTAGATGAAGATTTTCTGATAGCAATTGCTCCAGGAAATAGTACTTCAGTTTCAGATACATTGAAAATGTTTTCACCTCAAAAATCTATAGTGGGAAACAGGGAGATCATGGTACTGCAAGGAGTGAACAACACATCAAATTTTGCTGCTAATCCTAATGGCAGAAATATTGAGTTGGGTCTCAAAAGGCTCGGCCCTTCAAAGGGCACCAATGGAGATGTTGAAATGTTTTTTCTCCATGGAGCTACTGATGTTCAGGGAATAGATGTACTCAACCTTGGCAATGACCCAATTGCGGATGGGTTAAAATATTTTGACGCTTCAAATTCCACAAAATTACCTGCTCAATATGCAGTATTTGTACTAAGAGATGAAAATGATGATAATGACATTTTATCCACATTGGGATTTGATTTTTCGCAAGTGGCAGGTGAGACAGTTACTGTACTTAACTCAGGGTTCAAAACTCCGGAAAACAATCAGAATGGTGCTTCTATGGAATTGGTACTCATTGATTCCATGGGAATGAGTTTTCTTTTTGAAGTTCCGGATTTATTGCCACCGACCAATCTGAAAACTACTACCGTAAATCAAGAAATGATTGATTTGTCGTGGGTAGATAACGAAGCGGATGCCAATGAGTTTGTCCTGGAAAAGTCAATGAATATGGATTTTTCCAATAAAACAGTTATCAATATTGGTACTGATGTCACCACCTATTCAGATACAGAAGTCACCAAACTCATCACATATTTTTACAGAATTAAAGCAGTAAAATCCGGTGCAACAGATTCGGGTTTTTCCAATGTTTTAGAGGTCCTCATTCCAGATTTTATTGAAGCGCCTGTTGAGTTAACCGCACAATCAAAAGGAAGAGACGAGATCTTATTAAATTGGACTGATAAATCAGATAATGAAACAGGATTTGTTTTAGAGCGATCTATAAATGAAAATATGAGTGATTCGGTTATCATTGAAATCGCCATGAATGTCGAATTATATACTGACAAAAATTTAGATAAAAACACAAAATACTTTTATCGCATCAGGGCAGTTAATGAAAATACCAGGTCTGACTATTCCAATATGGCAAATGCAACAACTGATGACTTTGTCGAATCCCCAACCAAATTAGAAGCTCTTGGAGTAACCTCAAGTACTATCATTCTTGCTTGGGAAGATAACTCCGATAATGAAGATGGATTTTTACTAATAAGATCTCTTTCGGGAGATTTTAATAATGCAGATACCATGGAGATAGAAAAAGACATGGAGTCCTATGTTGATCAGGATCTAGAGAAAAACACAATATATTTTTATAAAATTAAGGCCTTTAATAGTAATGTAGATTCTGAATACAGTGCTACAATCAATGCTACGACAAATGATGCACTTTCTTCTCCTTCAGAGCTTGTTGCTACCCCAATGTCACCGATCCAAATTGATGTAAGTTGGAAAGATAACTCTGATGATGAAGATAAATTTATTTTAGAAAGGTCTCTTAATAAAACTGATTTCAGTGGAGCTACTTTAATTGACATTGACAAAGACGCAACCAGTTATTCTGATATCGGACTTGCGACAGGAAATACATATTGGTATAGAGTGAAGGCTATAAAAGGTGAATTATCTTCTTCCTATTCAAATCTTGATTCGGCAGCAATAGGTATTTATACTGCCTTGGCGGATGAGTTTTCTAGTGCATATAAAATATATCCTAATCCATCTCTCGGTTCTTCTGTTTTCCTGAAACTTGATAAAAAATCCAGTAGAAGTATTGATTTAAATATATTTTCTTATTCCGGGAAACTAATCAAACATTATTCGGATTTAAGGCAAAAATCTAATCTGGAGATTGAGATTGATTTGTTGGATATTAAAACGGGAGTATATATTGTTGAGGTAATTGCCGAAGATATCTCTCACATAAAATTAATTCGAGGCAAATAAAACCATTGTTGAAGTTGATTATACTAATTGGCAGGCAGGCCTAATGCAGTAATAATTTGCTAACTAATTTGTATATAATTATCTTGAAGAGATTAAAAAAAAAGCAATTGAGAACAATCTCAACTGCTTTTTTTGCTCCCCCTCTTGGACTCGAACCAAGGACCTATTGATTAACAGTCAACCGCTCTAACCAACTGAGCTAAGGAGGAATTTAAATCCGATTTCGAAACGGAATGCAATATTAGCGGGTTGTGATTAATTATGCAAAAATCTTTAGTGAATTTTTAACCATTAAGTCAATAATTCTAATTATTTCCATAACATCTCTTGGTAAAAAACAATATTAAATCTTAATTTTGCGATCATTTTAAATAGTCGAATTTTTCAGCGAGATATATGTCAAATAAAGGAAAGGTAACACAGGTAATTGGGCCTGTAGTTGATGTTAGTTTTGAAGGAAGTGAAGGTCTTCCAAGTATATATGATGCGCTAGAGGTAACAAGGCCTGATGGCCAGAAGATTATATTGGAATGCCAGCAACATCTGGGTGAAGATCGAGTTAGAACGGTTGCCATGGATAGCACAGATGGCATGATGCGTGGCATGGAAGTAATTGCCACAGGAACTCCTATTAATATGCCAACCGGTGATAACATTAAAGGAAGACTGTTTAATGTAGTTGGTGAAGCAATTGACGGAATACCACAACCAGAAGCCAGTGGACACTTACCTATTCACAGGCATGCGCCAAAATATGAAGAACTTTCTACAAACTCAGAAATATTATATACAGGAATAAAAGTAATCGACCTTCTTGAACCTTATGTAAAAGGCGGAAAGATTGGATTGTTTGGAGGAGCAGGTGTTGGAAAAACTGTACTAATCCAGGAATTGATTAATAACATTGCCAAGGCATACAAAGGATTTTCTGTTTTCGCAGGTGTTGGAGAAAGAACACGTGAAGGAAATGATCTCTTAAGAGAATTTTTAGAATCTGATATTATATGTTATGGAGATGAATTTAAAAAATCAATGGAAGAAGGAGGTTGGGATCTTTCTAAGGTGGATAAAGAGGAGTTGAAAAAATCGCAAGCCACATTGGTTTTTGGTCAAATGAATGAGCCTCCCGGTGCAAGAGCACGTGTAGCTCTTTCGGGACTTACCATTGCAGAACATTTTAGAGATGGAGATGGTACAGGCCAAGGAAACGATATACTATTATTTATTGACAATATATTTAGATTTACCCAGGCAGGTTCAGAAGTATCTGCCCTTCTTGGCAGAATGCCATCAGCTGTGGGTTATCAACCTACCCTTGCCACAGAAATGGGAGAGATGCAAGAGCGAATTACCTCAACAAAGAGGGGATCAATTACTTCGGTTCAGGCAGTATATGTACCTGCCGATGACCTTACTGACCCTGCTCCTGCTACTACATTTTCGCATCTTGACGCAACTACAGTACTTTCAAGAAAAATTGCAGAGCTTGGAATTTATCCTGCAGTAGATCCTTTGGAATCTACATCAAGAATTCTTAATCCTGATATTTTAGGAGATGAGCATTACGATACTGCCCAAAGAGTGAAGGAAATTATCCAACGTTATTCAGAACTTCAGGATATCATTGCCATTCTTGGTATGGAAGAATTGTCAGACGAAGACAAAGAAGTGGTACATAGGGCGCGAAGGGTGCAAAGATTCTTATCACAACCATTCCACGTTGCCGAAGCCTTTACAGGATTGACTGGTGTTTTGGTGGATATTAAGGATACCATAAAAGGTTTTAATATGATTATCGATGGGGAGCTGGATCATTTGCCTGAAACTGCATTTAACCTTGTGGGTTCAATAGAAGACGCTATAGAAAAAGGAGAAAAATTAATTGCTGAAGCTAAAAGCTAATAATCATGCATTTAGAAATCATAACTCCTGACAAAACAGTATTCCAGGGTGAAGTAGTTTCTGCTACTTTTCCAGGTAGTAAAGGGTCCTTTCAGGTACTTAAAAATCATGCAGCTATCATAAGTACTCTCGACAAAGGGAAGGTCATTTATAAAACAAATGATAAAGAGAATGAATTGGTTGTCAATGGTGGAATTGTAGAAGTTTTGAACAATAATATCATTTTACTTGCCGAAGAAATATTGGAGAATTAATTGGCTCAACAATTAATTTGACCTGCAAAAAAGTTTCAACTTTATTATGTCATTGCATTTCCAATCATTTAGCTCAACACTTCTTTGAGAATTTGAATTGATTTGAATTCCTTCACGGAATCAATGTGAAACCGGTAGTAGTCAATAAAAAAAATAAGTATTTCATTCCTGGTAGATTTCCTTAATTTCTGATGCTGGTTGAAATCAGACTTTATAAAAAAATTAATGCTGTCAGAAAAAGATTCATCTGATGCTCTTGCATGACCAAGCTCCTTTAACATGCCATGTGCAGATTGAGGCATAATACCTAAATATTTGCTTAACATGATCATAAATTGAAGATGAAAATTTTCATAATTCACACTAATGAAATCTAAGGTAAGAACTGAATCTTGAAGAAATTTATGAAGTTGTACATTCTCACCCTCTTCCCGGAGAGCTTGATTAAGCAATTCAGTAAGAAATAAAGCAATCGAAGTTTTCTTAATATTATACGGTATTGTTTGAAGATTATAGCTACACTTCATCTCACTTATTCGATGAATATCTTTTCTCTTGTTGTGGTAAACTACCAGATCGAGAATAGTTAATGGCTGAAACAACGCAATTTTAGATTTGGCATTTTTAGTCCGGACACTGTTTACAATATAAGATTGCATACCAAATGCCTCCGTAAAGATCTTGGCGATAATCGAGGACTCTTTAAACTTGATATATGATAGTGCAATTCCTCTTGTTTTGTAAAGCATTCACATAAGATTCATTTATTCTATTTGTCAATTTAACTAAATAATTTTCGTTGAATGAGAAATTAATTTTTTATTTGGCTGTATTTTTACTTTCTAATATATATTATTTTCATGGATAGCAATATAAATCATCAATTGATTAAATCATATAGCAAGTCATTTGCTGAGCAATTAATCAATGACTCCTTTAGGAAAGAATCAAACATAAGCGGTGAGGAAATCTTAAACTTTTGTGAGATCAAACAAATAAACTATTTCATCTTAAAAATATTGTTTGATAACTGGCAGTCGGAAATCAAAAACCTAAAGAGTCCGTATTTTGACTATGAATGTGAGGAAGTGAAAGCAGCAGTGACTTCTCTAATGAATGCGCTCTCAAAAAATATATTGATAGGCAAGGAAGATTTTAAAGAATTATTGGAGGAGGCCACTTACAAAACTATTTTGTTGATTTTTTCTCCATATGAATTTTACTTACAAGAAATTAACAAACCCAGTTTTCAAAAAATTACTATTCAAGACCTATATACAATACAGAAGTATATAAAAATTAATGCGCATTTACTTAAGGCATATATTGACCGGTTTAATACAGATGAGATTCAAGCTGTTTTTAATGAAGATGCAGTAAGGATATTCGATGAAGTTTGCGAAACGATAAAAGATACTCCGGAGGATTTTGATAACTATATCCTGGATTTTTCTAAAGTACTACCACTGGATTTAAAAGACATTTATTCTCAGTCAACTAATGGAGTTAATGAAACAATTGAAGATCCTCCAGGTGATTTGAATGCTGAAAACAATTCTGCCTTAAAAAATAAAACTCTTTTGGATACTTTAGATATAGAAAAAAAAGATGCTATAATAGATATCCATGTTAAAAAACCCCTTGATGACTTAAAAAAAAGCATTACGATTAACCAAAGATTTATGTTTGAGAATGACCTTTTCAATGGCGACAAGGCAGAGTTTGAAATGGTAATAAATTATTTGGAAAATTGTAAAAATCACCAGGAAGCCATGGGTTTTATAAATGAAAACTATGTAGAAAAGAAAAATTGGGACATGGATAAAATTGAGGTAAAAGAATTAATTGAGTTGATAGGAAAGCGCTTTCCGCAATAA
>CAYREN010000200.1:0-8603 GCA_964423255.1 uncultured Roseivirgaceae bacterium
AAAAAAAAACCTTTCTGTTTAAGAGAAAGGTTTTAGTTTTTTAAAATCTAAAGCATAACTCTCTCCTCATGCACCATTGATAAGGACCACGACAGAAAGGACTAAGAGCACTATAGATGATAATTTTTTCATTTATTTTATATACCTAATATTATATTTTTCTTCTTTCGATTTTTAAAGGAAACAAAAGTCGATGATATAATTTTAAATTCAAAGAATTACATATAAATTTTTTACGAAAAACGGCGATATACTTGTCGATTGTATAATATTTTTAATTGTAAAATAATTTATTTCCTGTAAGGCCGATAAAATATCACCTTTCCTTTTTTGGTGTTGTTTAAATCTATTTCACTTACGCCAACTTTTCTACCACTAAAATTAGTGTTTTGGTGTGCTACTTTATAATGATTTTTACCCAGCACTTCATACACGATTGCTGTATGGTGGGTCATTGTTTCAGTATGTATAGTGTTTCCTATTTGGTATTCTAACTTAATATTTTCCAATTGAATGATATCACCAGGATAAACTCTATCTTTTTTCGGGTTGATTTTTTTACCAAAAACATAAATATTTTTCTGATTGCTGCGATCAAGATAAGCTCCTGCATAATCAAGAGCTGCTGCCGCCAGATCCCAACATTCACCACGATCAACTTGTCGGCCTATCACAGTATCAATATATTCAATTATCATTTTGTTGAGTTTGGGTTCACCTGAACCCCATGAAAAAAATATGGTGAAAAGGAAGTAGTACTTCATACTAAATTGAGCTTTTATAAACTTTACAATAATTGTCCAATACTATTTTTATGTATATTCAACAAAAGTAGCAATAACATTATACTTTTATATGGCCTCGATTATTAACCAACTTAATACTTATGTCGCTTATTAGAATTGTAATTCCTGCCGTGACGTTTATTTTGCTATTTTTCATTTTGAGCACAGAAGAATCTGAAAGTCTTACTAAAAACCAGCTAGAATTTATAAATGGCGTTAGTTTTGTCGCACCCTCGAGAGAATTAACTAATGATCCCTTTCCTCCATTAAAAATGATAAATGCCAATTGGATAGCTGTGATGCCTTATGCATTTGTAAATGAAGAAATCGCTGAAGTGATATTTGACCATGGCAAACAATGGTGGGGAGAGCAAAGCACTGGAGTAATCGGAACTATTGTTTTGGCCAAAGAGCAACATTTCAATATTATGCTAAAACCCCATGTCTGGGTTAGGGGACAAGGTTGGACAGGTGATTTTCAATTGGATAATGAAGTTGACTGGGAAAAATGGGAATCGAGTTATACTTCATATATTTTAAACCATGCCAGGATAGCAGACTCCCTGGATGTGGAAGCATTTTGCATCGGGCTGGAATTCAGAAATGTTGTGAGAGAAAGACCACAGTTTTGGGTCGGATTAATAGAAGAAGTTAGAGCTGTGTATCATGGACAAATTACCTATGCCGCCAACTGGGATAACTACCAAAATGTAACCTTTTGGCAAGATCTCGATTTTATCGGTATTGATGCATATTTTCCAGTGTCTCAAAATGAAACCCCATCTGTCAGGGAAATGAAAAAATCATGGCAAAAGGAAAAGGAGCAGCTGATGGCCTTTAGTGAAAAGTATGGAAAGCCAATCGTATTTACAGAATATGGTTATAGAAGTATTGATAAAACTGCAGGAAATCAATGGGAGTTGGTGCATCACAGAAGGTACGAAGGTCTGCCAAATTTTGAAGCTCAGGAAAATGCCTACAAGGCCCTCTTCGAATCATTTTGGGAAGAGCCATGGTTTTATGGAGGATTTTTATGGAAATGGTATCCATATGATCAGGATAAAATAGATCCAGACAATTCTGATTATACGCCACAAAAAAAACCTGTTGAAAAAGTTATAAAGGAATGGTATAAAAAGCGGTGACCTCCACTTCATTTCAATTATTGATTCTATATTTACGTGCTGAAATAATTCTCCTTTTTTAATACTTCAATGACAAAAGTAGGCTTCCTTACCAAATTCCTTATTTGGCGAAGAAATCATATTGACGACACAAGATTTGTAATGTTGTTGAGTGTGGTGGTGGGTATTGGTGCAGGGTTTGGCGCAGTGATTATAAAAAGATCTGTATTATTCATTGAGCAGCTATTGACTAAAGGATTTTCCGATGATATTCATAATTATTTGTACTTCATCTATCCGGGTATTGGATTATTGATTGTTGTATTATTTCAAAAATTTATCCTTAAAAAACCAGTCGGTCACGGAATTCCTAATGTGCTTTATGCTATATCAAAAAATAGTAGCCTAATCAAAGGTTATCAGATGGTAGCCTCGATTATCACAAGCTCCATCACAGTTGGGTTTGGAGGATCGGTAGGTTTGGAGGGACCCACAGTTTCTACAGGTGCTGCCATAGGGTCAAATGTCGGGCGAATATTGCGGCTTGATTACCGCCGGATTACCCTACTTGTCGCTTGTGCGTCTGCAGGTGCTATGTCGGCAATATTCAAAGCACCTATTGCAGCAATCATTTTTGCATTGGAAGTACTTATGCTTGACCTGACGATGGCGGCACTTGCACCTTTGCTTATTTCATCTGTCACCGCTGCCTTGGTTTCATATATTTTTATGGGACAAAATACTGTTTACAACTTTCAGGTGATCGAACAATTTAGTATTGGCAATGTTCCGTTTTATATCATGCTTGGAATATTGGCAGGATTTATATCACTTAGTTTTACCGGCATTTACAATGTTGTCGAAGACCTATTTGATAAGATCGACAAATGGTATGCTAAACTTTTTTTGGGCGTATCAATCCTTGGAGTTTTACTGTTCTTTTTACCTTCATTGTACGGTGAGGGCTATGATGTGGTAAGTTCCAGCTTAAGAGGTGACTATACCGAATTGTTTAAAAACAGTATGTTTTATGATTATCGCGACAATACCGTTGCTATAATCTTCATGTTTTTGGCTGTGATATTTCTAAAAAGTTTTGCTACATCAGCAACTTTTGGCGCTGGGGGTATCGGTGGTATTTTTGCTCCCACATTATTTATTGGTGCAAATACAGGATTGTTCTTAGCAGAAATATTAAAATACTTCGGATATGATTCTATCGCCTCAAGTAATTTTGCTTTGATTGGCATGTGCGGATTAATTGCAGGTGTACTTCACGCACCTTTGACAGCGATATTTCTTATTGCAGAATTGACTGGTGGCTACCATCTTTTTATACCACTCATGATTGTCTCTACGATATCATATACCACTATCAATTATTTTATAAAGACATCTGTTTATACCAGGCAACTGGCTAAACGAGGAGAACTATTCACACACGACAAAGACAAAATGGTGATTTCGTTGATGAATGTGAAAGATCTTTTGGAGACAAAATTTAAAACTATTCACAAGGATGCCAACCTTGGGGATTTGGTGAAGGTGATCACAAAATCCAAGAGGAATGTTTTTCCGGTTGTCGATGAAAATAAAATATTTTATGGTGTTGTGCATCTCAATGACATTCGAGATGTGATCTTTAAACCTGAACTATATGAATCTGTTCAAGTATCAAGCTTGATGCATGCCCCAATGACTTCGGCTACCAGAACAGATTCTATGGAAAATATCGTTGAAAAATTTCAGAAGACCCCTCAATTTAATATTGTGGTATTGGAAGAGGGCAAATATGTAGGGTTTGTTTCTCGTGCCAATGTATTTTCAAAATACAGAAAGATGCTCAAGGAGTTTTCGGAGGATTAGTTATTGCCTATGTAGTGTCTAAAAGATAACACCTCATAGTTAAAAATTAAAATCTCATCCATAATAATCCATTTTATAAAAAAAATACCTGTTTTCTTAGAGACACTATTTTGTCTGAATCTAAATTTTAGTTGTTCAATAAATGAAATTATTTTTTATTAAAAGTTGAACTTCATTTTCTATTAAGAATCTATAGAATTATTTTCATTCAAATATCTTAAATTGCACAAATGGATATTTTTGAAATAGAATCAGTTTTATCGAAATTATACAAGCGCCAAAAAGATGTTACCCTGGAAGAAATCCCCGATGATTTAAAAAAAGATTTTAGTGTTTTTTTTATTGGTAAAACATTCACTCTACATGGCAAAACACCTCATTTTTATTATCATGATTATGTTGAATGGTTTAACAAAGTAGTATATCATGAAGGAATAACGGTTTGAAATGAATATTGAAAACGAAATTTCAAATAATTTAAAGACAATAAATGAGTTAAATTTTAATCTTGCTGATTGGAATGATGAATTGATGGAGATGGTGAAAATTGATTTCACTTATTTCTCTAATAAAATTGAAGGGAACGCTTTGACCTATGGCGAGACTATTGAAATTTTAGCGAAAGGTATTCAACCAATAAAAAGGTCTTTGCAGGATATTTTTAGTATTGAAACTCACAAAAGCTTTATTGATAAATTATTTGAAAGTTACAATACTGACTTGTCGGTTGATTACATCATAGATCTCCATAAACATTTTATGGACAGTATTTTTCAATGGTCGCTAGGTACAGGAGATAATTACAGCCCTGGTATTTTGAAATGGGCTGACAATGGTGCTATGCGACCCAATGGAGAAATGAAGTATTTTATGTCATACAAAAAAGCTCCAGGTGCATTAGAAGATCTGTGTGATAAAACCAATGAAGATATAAAGCAAAAAAAAGTTCATGCAGTATTGATTGCTGCAAACTTTCATCAAAGATTTATTGGTGAAATTCACCCATTTGTTGACGGAAATGGACGATTGGGAAGGATACTTACCAATCAAATTTTAATGAGAGCTGGCTTGTCTCCAGTTGCATTCGAACTTGATGGAGAATCAAGATTGAATTATATAAAAATGATGGACATCAGTAAAACTACAAAACCTCAAACTATGCAAGAAAGTCAATTATTTTTTTCTAAGATGGTATTAAAAACTATTTTGAAAAAAAAATAAAGACATTTGGTTTATTGCTGATCAAAAGCCAAATTATTGCCTCACAACAAATCTCTCAACATCAATATCCTTTTCACAGCGATGCAATTTTTCCGGTGTGCCTACGTCCATCCAGTAAGATTGGTCATCGACATATCCAATAATTGTATGATCTTTTGCCAGCCTCAAATAAGAATTGACAATAGAAAAACTACCCTCTTCAGTTAATAAATTGAATATCTGTGGATCAATGATATGAAGACAAGAAAACGCAATTTGCTCCAGGTGTTTGGCATGATTAGAAACAAGAATCTTTTCTTCGGAAATGATATTTTCCCATCCACACAACCTTGTTTTGGAATCAAATAAAAAAAACCTGCTCCCCGATCTGTGGCGAACAAGTACTGTTGCCAAGGCATTTTGCTTTTTATGGTAATTATAAAAGTCTCTTAAATTGACATCGGTAATCGTATCGACATTGTGCAAGAGAAATGGCTCCTTATCATCAAAAAACCAAGATGCTTTTTTTAGGCCACCGCCAGTATCCAACAATTGACCTGTTTCATCTGAGATTCGAATATTGATATTGAAGTTATTTTTGGACTTAAGAAAATCCATTATCATATCTGCATAGTGATGGACATTTATAATAATTTCATTATATCCATAGCTAATCATTCTTCGAATCACAATCTCAATAAGGGGAGTTTCATGGATTTCGGCAAGGGCTTTTGGTCGGTCGTTGGTAATGGGCTTTAGCCTTGAACCAAGACCGGCGGCAAATATCATTGCTTTCATATTTTTTCCTTCTGCTGTTCTCTGTGAATTAATTTGACTTTGACCATATCTTCATATTTTTCCTGCAGATGCTCCGCCATTCTTTCAGCGCAATAAACAGACCTGTGTTGTCCTCCGGTACACCCAAAAGCTATTTGCAAATTTTTAAATTCCCGATTTATATATTTATCTGCTGTTTGATCTACAAGTTGATACGCGTTATTGAGAAATTCATCTGCTTCTCCGCCTGATTTAAGAAAAATTGCCACGTCTTTGTCTTTTCCATTTTTTTCCTTGAATCTATCATATCTTCCCGGATTGTGGATTCCCCGACAATCAAAGATAAAACCTCCTCCATTTCCATGTTTGTCTTCGGGTATTCCTTTGCGATAAGAAAAACTTAACAACTCTATATTTAATGGTACCACAGTATTAAAGTCCATTTTGAATTTCAATAGCTTCCTGGATTCTGTGGTGCTTTTTAAAACTTTTTGGAGATAAGGAAAACCATTGGGAAATAAGTTGTTTTTTAATATATAATCCAATTGCTTCAAAGCATAGGGTATGCTTTTTAGAAATTGTGTTTTTCGCTCATAAAATCCTCTGAATCCATAAGCACCCATGGCTTGCATCAATCTGATCAGCACGAAACTTCTATAATAATTTATCCATTCTTTTCTGTCAAAATGGATGTGGTTTTCTAACGATTCAAGATAGTGATCCAGCAATATGTCTTTGATATCTGCTGGAATATTTGCTTTGGAATCGTACAATATCGAAGCGACATCATATTGAAGTGCTCCTTTTCTTCCGCCCTGGTAATCGATGAAATGTGGCTCTCCATCAAACATCATGATGTTCATTGACTGAAAATCGCGATAAAGGAAATAATCTGTACCTGCCGTCAGTAAATGATCTGTAAACTTTTGAAAATCATCTTCGAGCAATTGTTCATCAAAAGGAATTTTAGCCAATTTCAAAAAATAGTATTTGAAATAGCTCAGATCCCACATCATGGATTGCTTGTCAAATGCAGATCTGGGATAGCATAAGCTATAATCCAGCCCGGTAGTGGCACTGATTTGAAATTCCGGCAACCTGGTCAATGCAGCTTTATATACCTTTATCACAGAACCGGGAAATACACCTACCTGCTTTCGTTTTTCTTGTAGAAAATCAAATAGTGATTGATTACCCAGATCAGAAATCAAGTACAGTTTACCGTTTTCATCTTCAGCAAAAAGTTTTGGGACTGGCAAGCCTTTTGATAAAAAGTGTTTAGTCAATCCCAGAAACGCCTTGTTCTCTTTCAGATCTTCGTTGTAAACTCCAATTGCAGTTTTCGTTTTTCCTTGAATTCTATAATATTCCCGATAAGAACCCGATTGAGGAATAGCATCTATTTGTATTGCTTTTTCACCAGCCCAATTTTCAAAAATGTTATTTAATGCCGAGATTTCTACCACCTTTTATATTTTTTGCCAAAGTAATTCAATTTGAGTAAAACTCGAAACAGTTTGTATACCCAGTGTGAAAAATAGCATAAAAATTTTGGCGTGGTAGTCGATTTTTACATCATAGAAAATTGTTAATAACCTTTTTGTGTTTTTTTAAGCTTCAATTATTTAAATCTAAAAAAGGAAAGCAATTTTATAATCCGCATATTTCAGGGTAAAACATATTGAAATGATTATTAAATAAAGTGTATGGATCCATTAGCATATCTTGAAAAAAATTATTTTTATACCCAATTCATTTTTTAGACATAGTAAATGAAAAGATATTTTTATGACTGGCTGTTTTATGTAGTGCTTTGGGTAGTCGTAACCTTGTTTTATACCTTCATTACATTATCTCTAATAAGGGCAATAATTGAATATGTAAATATTGAAGAAAGGATAATTTATAATCAGGGACTTCAATACATCATTTCATATTATCAATATATTGAAGCTCTGCTTTTTGGGATTCTATTCGGCACAGCTACTTTTGGGATAAATCTTGTAGTTGACTATTCTAGTATTAATAAATTGTCATTTGGTAAAACAATCATTATTAAGACACTACTTTATTTTGTTGCTATAGCAGTAATATTTGTTTTGATGGCAGGCATCATAATGACTTCCGGTTTAACACCATTTACTCCTGAAGAATACAGAGATTTTGTTTTTGTAAATCCAATGCCAAAAAGATTTTATATTGCTGTTGGTGGATTTTTTATCATGTCGACTTTGTTGATAAATTTCATTGCCCTTGTAAGTAAGAAATTTGGCCCAGGCCAAATGCTCCTCATTTTTTTAGGAAAGTATAATAAGCCTATTACAGAAAACCGCATTTTTATGTTTCTGGATTTAAATGATTCTACAACAATTGCAGAGAAATTGGGGCACATTATTTATAGTAAACTTTTGCAAGAATGCTTTTTGGATTTGAACAAATTGATTCCAAAGTCAGGTGCAGAAATTTATCAGTATGTTGGTGATGAGGCGGTACTTACCTGGAAAATTAAGAACTATGATGAGAATTTCATGAAGCCCATCAGGCTTTTCTACTATTTTAAAAGAAGACTTGACAGGAAGGCTAAATACTATCAAAATAAATTTGGAGTCATACCAGAATTTAAGGCAGGATTAAATGCAGGTGTAGTGACGGTGGCAGAAATAGGAGATATAAAAAGAGAAATAGCATATCATGGTGATGTGGTAAATACAGCGTCAAGATTGAGAGATGCATGTAATGAATTCGGTAAAAAATTGTTGGCATCAACCTATGTAATTCGAAATATCAATAAAACGGATTTATACAATGTTAATGAAATAGGGGAAGTGAATTTGAAAGGAAAAGTAAATAG
>CAYREN010000201.1:0-4591 GCA_964423255.1 uncultured Roseivirgaceae bacterium
TTTTCGTTGAACCTGGTGAGTTTTGGTTGTTTTAACATACTTCACAAATTAATTTTAATGCGTAGAAACATTATAAAAGAATAAATAAGAGGAATTTTCTATGATGTTATGAGCCATCATAATTACTTTCCATTCTTCGGTGATTTCAATTAGAAATTTGACTATAGTAAACATGGGATTATGGATCTATTGGAAATCATATGTAAAAAAGGTCCTTGTCATTTGAAATATAAACATTGTAATAGTTAGTTATAAATTCTTCAGCTATATATATAACCTTAAATAGAACTTGAAAAATAATTTTTTACCTTAGCTTGCAAATATAATAGTAATACTACTATATTTGCAATTATTAATATTTTTTTATGAAAAATCTTCAAATACATATAAAGATCAGTCCCGAGCTATTCATAAAAAATCCTGATTCTACTGAGTTGGGGCAAAGTATCGTTTCTAAAAGTATTGAAATGATAGTCGAATTAGGGTTTGAAGCATTTACATTTAAAAAATTAGGAGAAAAAATAAATTCCCCCGAGAGTTCTATTTACAGATATTTTGAAAGCAAACATACCCTTTTGGTTTATCTAACTTGTTGGTATTGGAGCTGGATCGAGTATAGGCTGGTATTCGCAACTATCAATATTGATAGCTCAGACAAAAAGCTCAAAGACGCCATTAAGATATTGACTCAGCCAGCAGCTACAGACCCATCATTTTCACACTATGATAAGATTTTACTGGATAAAATTATGATTACTGAATCTATTAAAACCTATCATACCAAAAATGTGGATAGTGAAAATAAGAAAGGATATTTTAAAATTTATAAGCAGGTAGTCAATAGGGTTGGCAATATCGTGTTGGAACTAAATCCGAAATTTGAGTACCCTCACACTCTGATTTCGACAGTTATTGAGGGAGCACATCATCAAAGATACTTTGCTGAACATTTGCCATCACTGACGGATGTAGATCAAAAAAATGGTAATATTTCTAACTTTTATATAAAATTAGTATTTAAAGTAATAGAAGAATGAAGAGTAAATATCTAATTCATATTTTGATTGTTTGGCGACGAATGAGAAGCTTATTATTCTTGTTCCTAATAATATATATAACCTCCATCCCTGTTATCAAAATTGTTTTTCATATACTAGATGAACGCTATGAATTATGTGAAATTTATGAAGAAAATGATGTTAAAGAAAAAGAAATAATTGTTTGTGAAGTCGAATACGAAGAGCATAAATATTATCTAATTCAAAACCTACCTTTTTTAATCGTTAATAATTTGTCAACTGATTTTAATCCTGACGTTCCATCGCCGCCCCCTAAAACAGAATAGTATTTGTATCGTTTTACTATCTATTAAAAAACATAGTCTCATCAAATTGACAGTCAATTAATTTGAGGAATCTCAAAGAGATTTTTCAAGTAGATTATTAATTACAAAGTATCAGTTGTGAGGTAAATTGATTTAAAATCCTGCTACTATTTAAAAAATTTTAATGCAATAATTATATTATGAATTCAACTAATAATTTAAGTCCGTTAAAAAATTTTAAGGATGATATACCTTCCAGTATAGTCGTCTTTTTTGTTGCGCTACCCTTATGTCTGGGTATAGCAATGGCATCAGGAGCTCCTTTATTCTCAGGGTTGATAGCGGGAATAATTGGTGGATTAATAGTGGGAGCAATAAGTGGTTCCCCTTTAGGAGTAAGTGGACCGGCGGCAGGATTAGCCGTTATTGTACTAACTGCGATACAAGATTTAGGGAGATTTGAAATCTTTTTGGTTGCAGTAATCCTGGCGGGATTAATACAATTGATTCTTGGTTATTTAAGAGCAGGTAACATTGCCTATTTTTTCCCTTCATCAGTTATTTTTGGAATGTTGGCAGGGATAGGAATTATAATTTTTTTAAAGCAGATACCTCATGCTTTCGGATACGACAAAGATCCTGAAGGAGATTTTTCCTTTTTGCAAGTTGATGGGCAAAATACATTCTCTGAGATATTTAAAATGCTGGACTATATTAATCCAGGGGCTCTAATTATTGCAAGCGTTTCCCTTGCAATACTATTGATATGGGAGACACAATTACTCAAGCAATACAAAATATTTCAGTTAATACAAGGCCCGTTAGTAGCAGTATTATCAGGAATTGGGTTGAACATTTACTTTGCTGATAAAGTAGGATATTCGTTAAATAGCGATCAAATTGTAAGTGTCCCTATCGCTGGAAGTATGGGAGAATTTTTTTCAAATTTTACATTGCCAGATTTTACAGCTCTTTCTAACCCTGCCATATATATAACAGCAATAGTCATTGCAATTGTAGCTAGTTTAGAAACATTATTGTGTGTAGAGGCAACTGATAAACTAGATCCTTTTAAAAGGATTACGCCAACCAATAGAGAGTTAAAAGCTCAAGGTATTGGTAATATCCTTTCGGGATTAATTGGTGGATTACCTATTACGCAGGTAATTGTGCGCAGTTCTGCCAATATGCAGGCAGGGGGTAAAACAAAAGTTTCAGCCATAGTTCACGGTATTCTACTTCTAATAAGTATTATGATAATACCAGGCTTATTAAACATGATTCCCTTGGCGACCCTTGCAGCTATCTTATTTATAGTAGGGTATAAATTAGCAAAACCGGATCTTTTCGCAAAAATGTATCAGCAAGGAATGGGGCAATTTATCCCATTTATAGTTACCATTTCGGGAATCGTTTTCATTGATTTACTATGGGGGTTAGGGATTGGTCTTATGGTTGCTATTTTGGTAATTCTTAAAAATAGCTACAAAATCCCATATAAATTGAGAAAAGAAAACCTTGAAGGAAAAAAGAAAATAGTAATTGAATTAGCTCAGGAAGTTACATTCTTAAATAAGGCAAGTATTTTAAAATCTTTGAATGAAATTCCTGATAATACGGAAGTGATAATTGATGCCTCTAGAACAAATTATATGCATTACGATGTTGAAGAAATAATAGAAAACTTTAAAATTAATGTGCAAAACAAAAACATTAAGCTTGATATTATTGATTTACATGCGCACAAAGGAGTTGTTCCGCCAGAACACATTAGTGTTAAAAGTAATGGAAATTAATAGTAATGATTTAAAGCATAAATGGATTAGAATTAAAAAAGAAACAATGAGAACACAAACTAAAGAAATACAAGAGAATCTTACGCCGAAAGATGCACATAGGATTTTGGTGGAAGGGAATAAGAGATTTGCTGAAAATGTAAAAGCACAAAGAAATTTAAAAGAGCAAGTTTTGGTGACTAGCGATGGGCAATTTCCTTTTGCTGTTATACTAAGTTGTATTGACTCCAGGGTACCTGCAGAAATAGTTTTCGACCAGGGCATTGGAGATATTTTCAGTATTCGAATAGCCGGAAATTTTATTAATGAAGATATACTCGGTAGTATGGAATTTGCCTGCAAAGCAGCAGGATCTAAACTAATCGTAATACTTGGACATTCTTCTTGTGGTGCCATAAAGGGAGCTTGTGATCATGTTGAGTTGGGCAACCTTACTGGATTGCTAAACAAAATTCAGCCTGCAATAGACACAGTTGACGAAGAAGGGGAACGTAACTCCACCAATGAAAAATTTGTGCAAAAGGTAGCAATCAAAAATGTAGAGATTGCTATGCAACAGCTGAATAAAAAAAGCCCCGTACTAAGAGAAATGCTTGATAATGGAGAAATAGGATTGGTTGGTGCTATGTACTCGGTTGAGACAGGCCAGGTAACATTCACGGAACTGTGAAAGGAGTAATTCAACTTGGAGTTTTTTTTTCGTTGACGATATTAGTCTTGCCTGTTTCTCTGTTTGCTCAACAAGAGGAGACGGGCAATTGGCTCATGTATTTTGGTTTGAATAGGGTGAGTGATAAATTTAGTATCCACTCCGAAGTGCAATACCGGAATCATACTGTTGCGTCTGTAAATATTGAACAAATGTTGCTACGAATAGGTCTGAATTATCATTTTTCAGACAAAGCATTTGTTACCGCAGGATATGCATATATCATGTCGTATGATTTTGAATCAGAACAAAAAGCTCCCGAATTTAGAGAACACCGAACCTGGCAGCAGTTCATATTAACAAATAATATTGGCAGAGTGAAATTTGAGCATCGATACAGAGTAGAGCAGCGCTGGGTAGAAAACGATTATCTTAACAGGTTTCGATACCGACTGATGTTATTTGTTCCACTAAACAAACCTAAAATAGAAAAAGGTACGCTATTTATAGGGCTGTATGATGAGATATTTATAAATGGAAAAGACCCATTTTTTGACCGTAATCGTTTATATGGAGCTTTGGGATATCAGTTTAATAAATCCACAAGTTTGCAAGTGGGGATGCTGCACCAACAAGTAACTGATTTCGGAAAATGGTATTTGCAGTTTGCCTTAGTTCTCAATCCGGATTTCAGGAAAGATGAAAAAAGCAAAAACTAATAAAGTTATCATTTTAGATGTTGATTAATAGTAAGTATTGATAGAGCTTTTAATTTTTTCCTAATTATATCAGGAGATGAAATAGTACTAAAAGATAGAAAAT
>CAYREN010000201.1:4691-8557 GCA_964423255.1 uncultured Roseivirgaceae bacterium
TTTAATTTTTTCCTAATTATATCAGGAGATGAAATAGTACTAAAAGATAGAAAATAATCCAATTCCCTAAGAAATATGCATAGCATAATTACTGGAGTTTGGAAACATTTATAGCAAGTAATTTAAATTAAGAATCGCATTTATAATACAAGTAGTGATGAAAAACGCAATTACAAAACTCAATATTTCTTTGCCTGACCACCATTCCGTATACAGCGGAAAAGTAAGAGACGTAATCAAGATAAATGATGAATTATTGATAATGGTAGTAACTGACCGCCTTTCATGTTTTGATGTGGTAATGCCAAAAGGTATTCCATACAAAGGACAGGTGCTAAATCAGTTGGCAGCAAAATTTTTGGAGTCCACAAAAGATATTGTTCCAAATTGGATGTTGGTCACGCCAGACCCTAATGTAATGGTTGGCCATAACTGTAAACCATTTAAGGTAGAAATGATCGTACGTGCATATTTGGCAGGACATGCTTGGCGAGAATATAAAACTGGAAATAGAACACTTTGCGGAGTCGCTCTTCCAGAGGGGCTTAAAGAAAATGACAGGCTCTCACAGCCATTTCTCACTCCATCAACAAAGGCAGAACAGGGTCTGCACGATGAAGATATTTCTAGGGAAGAGATTCAAAATCAAGGATTGGTAAAGGAGGAAGACTACAAATTACTCGAAAAATATTCGTTGGAACTATTTCAAAGAGGAACCCGACTTGCTGCCGAAAAAGGTCTGATTTTGGTAGATACTAAATACGAGTTTGGCAATGATATGGACAATAATATTTATCTAATTGATGAAATTCATACACCTGATTCTTCAAGATACTTTTATTTGGATGGCTATGAGGAAAGGCAGAATAGGGGAGAGAAGCAAAAGCAACTTTCAAAGGAATTTGTAAGAGAGTGGTTAATTGAAAAAGGGTTCCAAGGTGAAGAAGGTCAGCAAGTCCCTGAAATGTCGGAAGACTTTATCAATAGTGTCTCAGAACGATATATCGAATTGTTTGAAAAACTTACAGGAGAAAAATTTGAAAAAGCAGATGTGTCTGCAATTGAGCATCGCATTGAGCATAATATTAATAATTATTTAAATAGATAATCAATTATAAATTAATCTTACAATAGAAAAATATGAAACCAAAAGTAAGTATCATCATGGGAAGTACATCGGACATGCCTGTGATGCAAGAGGCAGCAAAAATATTAGATGAATTTGAAATACCATTTGAAATAAATGCTTTATCTGCACACAGAACTCCTGAAAAAGTGGAAAAGTATGCCAAGAATTCTTATGAAAGGGGTATTAGAGTTGTAATTGCTGGAGCAGGAGGTGCAGCTCACCTTCCTGGTGTAATGGCATCTATGTGTTCAGCTCCAGTAATTGGGGTCCCATGTCGATCTTCGATTTCGATTGATGGCTGGGATTCAATACTATCTATTCTGCAAATGCCTCCGGGCATTCCCGTTGCAACTGTTGGTCTAGATGCTGCGAGAAATGCTGGTATTCTTGCTGCGCAAATTATTGCAACCGGAGATGAAAAATTGTACAAAAGGTTACTTTTATTTAAGGAGAACCTAAAAAATAAAATTGTAAAGGCAAATGAGGACTTAAAAAAATACAAGTTTAAATTCAGAGTATAATAAATGTTTGAGGTCAAATTATTGTTATAGGATATATGTTATTCTAATTTAAATTTTGAAGATGCCAGTGGATGTAAGCTGGCTTTTTTATTATTAGTTCATTTTTTTTCACCTTACGGGAATTATTTTGCAATTATTTGCATTGTTATAACAGTACCGACATAATAAACCATTTTTAGTTTGCTGAACGGCAGCCTTATTTTTTAATCAGTATTATTATGGAAGCAATCCAAAAGGAAGAGCGCTGGCGAGAAATCGATTTTGAGTCAAATCTATCGCATAATAAGTACGAGGTCTCGCATTTAGGAAGAATTAAAAGCTACGCAATCGATAAAGTAAATGGCCGCATATTAAATGGGGGTCTTGTAAATGGCTATCGATGTATTACCGTTAAATTCGGAGAAGTTATTACCAGGCAATATTATGTGCACCGTATAGTTGCGGAGACATTTTTAGAGAAGGAAAATATAAACCAACATTATGTAATTCATATAGATTTTAACAAACAATACAATATTATTTATAATCTTCAATGGGCTACAGAAGAAGACCTGATTGTGCATAACAATAAAAACCCAAATGTTTTAAAAAGAAGAACCACTGGCTACAAACTGACGGAATCTGAAGTTCGTATAATCAAAAAACTATTAAAATCTCATAAAACGAGGCTTTCTATGATTGCCAAAAGATTTGGGATTACTCACACTCAACTAAATAGAATTAGATCAGGAGAGAATTGGGGTCATGTAAATGCCTAAGGTTTTATATTTTTAAGCAAATAATTAGAAATAGTTCAAAGATACTTGTTTAAGTATTGTAGCATTTGCTGTTGTATTTTTTTTGCTTCTATTCCAGCTTTTATTCCAAAATCTTGATGAGAGGAAGTATAAATTATTCCACGTGAAGAATTTACTAGAAGACCGCAATCATTATTCATTCCATATTTTGATACTTCTTCAAGATTCCCTCCTTGTGCACCCACCCCGGGGACAAGTAAAAAGTGATTCGGGATTATTTTTCTTATCTCTCTAAATTTTTCCGATTTAGTAGCTCCGACTACATACATCAAATTGCCAGTATTTCCCCATTGCTGACTTATTAAAAGCACCTCTTCAAAAAGTTTTTTGGAAGAACCCTCAATGTTCAAATTTTGAAAATCATTGCTACCTTCATTGGACGTAAGTGCTAAAAGAATAACCCATTTTCCATCATAATTTAGAAAAGGTTTTACAGAGTCTGCTCCCATATACGGTGCAACTGTCACAGAATCAAAAGCCATGTTCTCGAAAAAAGCTCTGGCATATAGTCCAGATGTATTTCCAATATCTCCTCGTTTTGCATCGGCAATAGTAAATATATCCTTAGGAATATATTCCATGGTCTTTTCAAGACTTTCCAAACCTTTTGATCCAAGCGATTCATAAAAGGCGAGATTTGGCTTATAAGCCACGCAAAAATCTATAGTTGCATCTATAATCTGCTTATTAAACTCAAATATGGGGTCATTTAATTTATGCAGATGTTTGGGAATCTTTTGAATATCAGGATCTAACCCAACACATAAAAATGAATTTTTTTTCTTTATCTGGTGTACTAATTCTACTCTTGTCATCTACCTTTGGTAAGTTTCATTGCCGCCTTGTTGATATTTCTCTTTTCTGCTTGACTTGCTACGGCTACTTGAAATTGAGATAAAAGAAAGTGTAACAGATAAACTTGTCTTTTGAAGTAAACTGGAATATCAAAGGAACAATGTCACAAATTTACGCATTCGTAAACAAAGCAAAGAGGTGTTATAAACAATATTTAGTTATCCGGTAAATTAAATACCTCTGATGTTAATTCAAGAGAATGGAACAATTTTCAAATATATAGTCCAACATATTTTTCCTAAGGAAAGATATATTACCTGATGATGAAAAACTTTAAAAATGAGAGTTGAATATATATATTTAATATAATTTTATGTGCTGATTTGATTGATCAAAAACTGACCCAGTGAAAACATACTCATTTTAGATGAGATATCGATTTCAAGTCAAAAAACATGAAAAGACACATTTCCTTTATACTACTTATAAGTTTTTCAAATTGTTTTGCAACTGACTATAATGTTGGACAGGGGCAATCACTTGCTACGATATCAGAAGTGCCATGGAGCACCCTACAACCTGGCGATCGTGTGTACATTCACTGGAAAGATACACCATATAAAG
>CAYREN010000202.1:0-8546 GCA_964423255.1 uncultured Roseivirgaceae bacterium
GCCGGCATATCAGAATTTGCCAGCCAGGGCAGTGAAGCATATATTGGCCTGGCAATTCTTCTCGCTATGATCGTAGGCATTTTACAACTACTTTTTGGTTTATTTCGCCTGGGGTTTATAGTTAATTTTTTGTCTTTGCCCGTCATTAGTGGATATACTTCGTCAGCAGCGATAATTATTGGATTGAGCCAACTCAAACATTTATTGGGTGTGGATATGCCTTCTAGTAATTTGATTCATGAGATTGTTTATAATACAAGTATAAATCTAAGCAAGACGCATATCATCACCGTTGCTATTGGGTTTGTGAGCATAGTGCTACTTATATTTTCCAGGAAAATAAGCCGATCGTTTCCGGGGCCATTAATAATTATTATCATTGGAATCGTGATTGTTTCACTATTTAATCTTGATTTGGAAGGCGTAAAAATCATTGGCTCGATACCTGGAGGATTACCGGATTTAGCCATTCCTGAAATTAAAGTTGCTGATATTTCTAATTTATTTCCTTTGGCATTGCTTATTTCACTTGTGAGTTTTATGGAATCCTTTACCATCGCCAAGGTGATGCAATCCAAAAAGAAGAATTATAATATATCATCTAATAAAGAATTAATTGGTCTTGGGATGGCCAATATTTCGAGCTCGATTTTCGGTGCTTTTACAGTTTCAGGCGGTTTGGGAAGAACGGCAGTTAATCAACAAGCCGGCGCCAATACAAACCTGGCTTCATGGATCAGCGCTGCATTGGTAGGCCTCACATTACTTTTCTTCACTTCACTTTTTTATAATTTGCCTAAGGCAATATTAGCAGCGATTATCATGGTGGCTGTATTTAATTTAATTGATTTGAAAAGGGCCATATTTCTTTTCGCTACTGATAAAAAAGATTTCACCATGTTGATGGTGACTTTTCTATCTACTTTGTTTTTCGGCGTGCAAACAGGCATCATTACCGGAGTTGTGCTTTCGCTGGTGTTGGTGATTCATAGAAGTACGCATCCGCATTTGGCTGAGTTAGGCAAATTGCCCGATACCAATTATTTTAGAAACCTATCCAGATTTCCAGAGGCAAATGAGCGAAAAGATGCCCTGATATTCAGATTTGACTCCGAGTTGTATTTTGCCAATTTTAATTATTTCAAAGAAAGGCTGAATCAAATGATAGCAAAAAAAGGAAATGAATTGAAAGTGATTATTCTAAATGCGCAATCCATATATTCTATGGATAGCAGTGCTGTGCTGGGGCTGGAAGAGATTATTGGTGAATGTAAAAATCAAAAGATAGAATTTTATTTTACAGAAGTAATCGGACCTGTACGAGATACCCTCAGGAAATCAGGATTGCTTGAAAAAATTGGTGAAGATCATTTTAAAATGCGAATACAAGATGCGCTCGATCATTTTGACACGCATAAAAATCCAGCGCATACTTATGCTGTGCAAACGAATAATTGACATTGAGTTGAACATGCCAATTATTTAGCGCACCTAAAAGTATTGATGGTTTCCGGCTAAAATGCACAATTTTCTATGGTACAAAAAGACAATTTGAGTGTATTACAATGGAATCATTTTTTTTCACCCAGAAAATTTTAATTACATAATTTCCACATGCTATGAACTCAAAGACAATTTTAATCATTCTGCTTGCGGTATTGTTTTTTTCTGGACAGGGTGTATCACAATCTGAGGAAATACCAATTTATAAGGACTATACACAATCCTTTGAAGCGAGAGTTGATGACTTACTTTCAAAAATGACGCTGGAAGAAAAGATTTCTCAGATGAGCAGTCGCATTTCGCAAAATCTACATCGTTTTGACATAAAAGGTTATGATTGGTCGGGGCAAAATACCCATTGCATCAAAGTAAAAAAAGGGGAGGGTGTTGCAACTATTTTTCCTCATGCCATAGCACAAGCATCTACATGGAATAAGGAGTTAATTCATAATATAGCTTCTGCTATTTCTGATGAAGCCAGGGCGCAATATCATATGGGAAATCCCAAGGTCGGACTCACATTCTGGGCTCCTGTGGTTGAGCTGGCACGTGATTCGCGCTGGGGGAGAACGCACGAGAGCTATGGAGAAGATACCTACTTGACCTCTCAAATATCCATGGCATATGTGAAGGGGATACAGGGTGATGATCCCAAATATTTGAAAGCCATTGCAGCTCCCAAACATTTCATTGCCAATAATGAAGAATGGAATCGCCACAATGGTTCTTCTGATATTGATGAGCAGCTTTTGCGTGAGTATTACCTGAAACCATATCAGGTGTTGGTGCAGGAGGGTAATGCACAGTCGATCATGGCAGCATATAACAGGCTCAACGGAGTTCCATGCCAGGGAAATAAAATGTTGCTAACCGATATCCTGAGAGATGAATGGGGTTTTGAAGGTTCTGTGGTGACGGATTGCAATGGTTTACGAGACTTATTTCAAGGGCATAAGTATGCAAATAATGTTCATGAGGCAATTGCCCTGGCGTTAAATTCAGGAATTGATATGGAGTGTGGGGATGAATTTAAAAAATACCTGCTGGATGTTGTCAATAGTGGCAAGGTTTCCGAGGAAACCATCGACATTGCTGTACGCAGATTGTTGCTGTCTCGTTTTCGCTTGGGTCTCTACGATCCATCTGATCTGGTGTCTTATACTAAAATTTCAAAATCTGTTATTGACAGCCCCGAACATCGGGCCTTAGCTTTGCAGGCTGCAAGAGAAGCAATCATTTTATTGAAAAATTCCAGCTTGTCAGGACAGGGAGGAAATTTATTGCCACTTGATAAAAGCAAGATAAACTCCATTGCAGTAATTGGGCCGAGTGCCGATATTTGCCAAATGGGTGGTTATACTTCTGCATATTCAGAAGCCATTTCACCTCTGGCAGGGATCAGAAATAAGGTGGGGAATGGTAAAGTAAATTATGCAAAGGGAACGGGTATAAAAATCGAATTGCCGGTAATATCTTCTGATTACTTAGTCCCACCAAATGCAAGAAAAGGGGAGCGAGGATTATTGGGAGAATATTTTAATAACACAGAATGTTCCGGTGAGCCGGTATTTACACGAATAGATCCTGTGATTGACTTTGATTATTCCAAAGGATCTCCAAGTGAAAGGATACGAAATGACTACTATTCCATTCGATGGACGGGTCAGTTTATTTCACCGGTTTCAGGGCCATATTATATTGGTGGTGCTTTTGATGACGCCATACGATTGTATCTTGATGGGGAATTGATCATCGACAAAACTAAAAACCGCAATCAATCTTCGTCGGCTGTAAAAGTTGAATTGGAAAAAGGGAAACACTACGATTTGCGAATTGAATTTACTGAGCATTGGTATAAATCAAAAATGAAACTTTGGGGAGCACCTCCAGACCCAAACAAATTTAAAGAAGCGGTTGCCGCAGCAAAAAAATCGGATGTTGCGATTGTGGTTGTAGGTACAGATGAAACCGTGGAAAAAGAAGGCGTTGATCGTTCGGATCTAAAGCTCCCTGGTGACCAGCGAGATTTGATTGAGGCCGTATTAAAAGCTAATCCGAAAACTATTGTAGTGATGCAAAATGGTGGTCCACTATCAATCAATTGGATAGATGATAATATTCCTGCAATCATAGAAACCTTTTTTAATGGCGAAGAAGGTGGCAATGCCCTGGCAGATGTGATATTCGGAGATTATAACCCTGCCGGAAGGTTGCCGCTGACGGTTTATAAATCAGTAAATCAACTACCCGACATCAGTGATTATGACATCCGCAAAGGTCGCACCTATATGTATAATAAGACTCCAGATGGCACTGCTATCGAACCATTATATCATTTTGGATATGGTCTTAGCTACACGCAATTTGGCTATGGAAAATTGAAGGTTAAATCCAGAAAAATTGATTCTTCGGAAAATCTGGAAGTTAGCGTTAAAGTAAGCAATACCGGTAGCAGGGTGGGGGATGAGGTCGTTCAATTGTATATCAGAGATAAAGAATCCAGTGTAACCAGGCCTTTAAAACAGTTGGTCGGTTTTGAACGAATCCCTTTACAACCCAAAGAAACTAAAACTGTAAGGTTTATTGTCCCTGCAAAAGAGCTGGGTTTTTGGGACGTGGATAAAAAAGCATTTTTTGTTGAACCCGGAGAGTTTGATGTGTTGGTAGGTAGCTCATCAAATGAAATAAAGCAAGTTGGATTATTTAAAGTTGTTAGGAAATAATGATTTAATTATTGATATGAAAGCGATGATAAAGCACTTATCTATTATACCCAATCGTCCTCGTTTTCAACGAGGATGCATGAGAACAGCATTTAAAATGCGGATTAACACCAATGTAATTAATTTTGAAAAAAATCAACCGGTATGTCAGGAGATAGGTTTAAAATTCAAGATCAGCAAGGGTTGTATTTTATTACACCAACTGTCGTGCAATGGATAGATGTATTTACCAGAATTGAATACAGAGATATTATTGTAAATTCTTTGAACCATTGCATAGAGAATAAAGGGCTCGTGGTTAATAGATGGGTGATTATGAGTAATCATCTTCATTTGATTGCACGTGTAAATGAACCGAACACATTATCTGGCTTTCTGCGTGATTTTAAAAAATTTACCAGCAAAGCAATTTTGCGAGCGATAATAGATAATCCCGAAAGTCGCAGAGAATGGCTATTAGACAAATTTGCATTTGAAGCCAAACGAACAAGAAGAGCTGAGAATTATAAGCTTTGGAAGGATAGTAATCATGCGGTTTATTTGAATGATGGAATTGATGTATGGGAAAAGATAAATTATATCCATATGAATCCTGTTAGAGCAGGAATAGTGGATGAGACTTATGATTACGTTTATAGCAGCGCAAGGGATTTCGCTGGTAAAAAAGGATTGGTAAACATAGAAATATTGTAATACATGCGTTAAAAACGCATTTCTATATCGTCCTCGTTACAAACGAGGACGATAGTTGGGGATTCCATTAAAACCCAAGGAGACTAAGTCAGTAAGATTTTTTGTTCCTGCAAAAGAGCTGGGTTATTGGGACGTGGATAAAAAAGCATTTTTTGTTGAACCCGGAGAGTTTGATGTGATGGTAGGGAGCTCATCAAACGAAATAAAGCAAGTTGGATTATTTAAAGTTGTTGGGAAATAATGATTTAATTATTGATATGAAAGCGATGATAAAGCACTTATCTATTATACTTTTTACTTGGATGATTTCATCCTGCTCAAAACACTTAGAAAATCAATTGGATCTTTCTGATGCAATGATTTTGATTTCTCCTTCAATAGAATCACCTGTGTATGAATCCGCAGTTGAAATTCTTACTGAGGAAATTCAAAAACGAACATCATTACAACTTAAGACAGGAGATGCCTGGAACAATCAAACCATAATTGCCCTGGTTCTTTCTACAGATGAAAATTTATTTGGCGAAAATATTCCTCATAGAACGGGCGATGATTTACCCGAATTCAAGGCAGAAGGGTATCGAATTTTTCATGAAAACAAAAATGGAAAAGATATTTTGTGGATAAGTGGAGGGGATGCCAGAGGTGTGCTCTATGGTATAGGAAAACTCTTGCGAAAGGCTGAAATGCAGGATCAAAAAATTACAATAGCTGGTAAAATGGATATTTGCACATCACCGGAATATGCTCTCCGTGGCCATCAATTCGGATATCGAAATACTGCCAACTCATGGGATTCATGGACGGTGGAGCAGTTCGATCAGCACTTTCGGGAACAGGTGATTTTCGGGGCAAATAGTTTTGAGAATATCCCCTTTCAGGATCCCGGATCCAGTCCACACTTTAAAGTTAACCCGCAGGAAATGGAAATTCATCTAAGCAATATTTGTAAAAAATATGATGCAGATTATTGGGTTTGGACTCCTGCCCCACATGATCTGACCATCGAAAATGCACATCAGGAAGGTCTTGACGAGCAAGAAGCTTTTTTTGCGGCGTGTCCCCGATTGGATGGTTTATTCGTTCCCGGTGGTGACCCTGGAGAAAATCATCCTTCTGAACTTATGCCATATTTAAAAGACTTGTCCACAATTCTACATAAGTACCACCCCGATGCCGGTATTTGGGTTTCTTTGCAGGGATTCAATAAAGAAAAAGTTGAACATTTCTTTCAATATTTAGAGGATAATGACCCTGATTGGCTCAGAGGAATTATTTATGGCCCAAGTAGTCCACCAATTGATTTGGAGAGGGAACTGTTGCCAGAGAAATATATGCATCGTTCCTACCCAGATATTACGCATACAGTAAGATGCTCCTACCCGGTAGAAAGATGGGATCAGGCATTTGCGCTAACTTTAGGCAGGGAAGCATGCAACCCGCAACCATTTTTTTATTCAAAAATCCATAACAGAGACGCCGTTTATACAGATGGATTTATCTCTTATTCCGATGGCACTCACGATGATGTAAATAAAGTTGTGTGGAGTCAATTGGGATGGGACTCGAAAAGAGAGGTGCGGAATATTATAGTTGAATATTGTCGGTTTTTCTTTGGATCAAACGTAGCCGAAGAGTCTGCTGATGGCATACTTGCTTTGGAACAAAATTGGGTAGGAGCGTTACTGGGAAATAAGGTGATTGGTGAAACATTGACGGCATGGAAAAAAATGGAAATGGAAAATCCACAGTTAGCCAAAAACTGGAGATGGCAACAACTGGTAATGAGAGCTTACTACGATGTGTATATACAAAATCGGCTTACTTATGAAAAAAATCTTGAAATCGAAGCTTATGCTATTCTTGCGAAGGCAAGTACTATTGGTGCCGACGTGGCTATGGATGAAGCATTGAACCATATTCAAAAGGCGGACAGGGAAAAGGTTTCGCAGGGTCTAAAGCAAAAAGTCTTTCAATATGCAGAAGACTTATTTCAATCAGTTGGGGCTCAAACCAGTGTTCCAAAATACAATGCCCGAGGGTATGAAAGAGGCGCTGTACTTGATTTTATTGATTATCCATTAAATAACAGGTGGTGGCTGGAGGATGAATTTAAAAATATAAGTATGTTCAAATCAGAAGAAGAAAAATTGGCTAAACTTGAGTTTATCAGAAACTACGAATTTCCGGGAGAAGGAAGTTTTTATGACAATATATCAAGTGCCGATGCCAAACATGTGATCTCTGAAACCGATGATGCGATAGACTATTTATGGGAAAATAATGGTTTAAGCAGAAAGCGCCTCTCCACACAGTTATTTCAATTTAGGCCGGAATTAGAATACAATGAACTTGATTCCAATACAGATTATCTGATTCGTGTTTCCGGTTATGGAGAGGCCTTATTAAGAGCAAACGGTGAGCGTTTAAAAGCCACTAAATACGAAAAAGGATACGAGCAGTTCAAAGAATTTCCCCTTCCAAAAGAATTAATTAAGGAAGGTAATTTGAAAATTACATTTGATAAACCTGATGAAGAACATCTGAACTGGAGAAAACAATCGCGGGTAACGGATGTGTGGATATTGAAACTATAAAAAAATTTGAATTGTTGCGTGTTGTCAATCTTGATGACGGACAGGCTCTACTTAGAGTCTGTCTGTTCGCCACGGGTTGTGTCTTCACTGCTCGAACCATTCCGAAAAAAGGCTTGTGAAGATACAAACTTTGGTAAGTGCAACGCAGAGGTTGGAAATTATAGAAAACTAAATATTATAATAAAATAGAATGGAAAAGAAATGGAATTTTAGTGTGCCTTATTTGTTGGCGTTATTCGCAATGACAGCTACATCATGCAAGGAAAGAGGAAGTGCCGGCTAAGATGCTATTTAATAAATAGATATAATTTTTATAGTTAATTTTAGTGGATATAAAAAATCAATAAAATGAGGGTTAAAACACATTTTTTATTTTCATTCCTATTTCTATGGACAGGTATTTATTCCTGCCAGAAACCAAATGACTCAATCCGCGTGGTTAACCCACGCTGCGAAAACCGGATTGATCCTCTGGGAATTGATGTATTGAACCCTCGTCTAGGTTGGAATTCCCAATCATCTTTTCGAAACAAAAAGCAATTTGCATACCAGATTATTGTTTCTGATTCGAAGGAGTCATTACTGGAAGACCAGGGCACATTATGGGATACACAAAAAGTAAACTCCAATCAATCTATCCAAATTCAGTATCAGGGAAGTCCCCTTGCAAGTGAAATGAACTGCTACTGGAAAGTGCGCATTTGGGATGAGCATGGGCAGGTATCGGACTGGAGTAATGTTGCTCTTTGGGAAATGGGTTTACTTAATCAAACTGACTGGCAAGCCGAATGGATTTTTGATGGAAAACCAGGCCCTCAAAATACCAAAGAGTTTTATGATGCAGATCCCGCTCCTTTGTTCAGGCTTGATTTTATTACTGAGAAAAAGATTAATAAGGCGAGACTGTACATAGGCGGATTGGGATATTACGAAGCATCTATTAATGGTAAGAAAGTTGGTGACCATGTGCTGGATCCAGGGTGGACAAACTATGGTAAGCGTGTATTGTACAGTACTTATGATGTAACCA
>CAYREN010000203.1:0-8524 GCA_964423255.1 uncultured Roseivirgaceae bacterium
ACTCCATGTGCTGTTTCAAATTGATCATCTCCATTACCCTTGCCTCCAAAGTGTCGGATGTAATTGCCTTCACTGTCGTACTGAATTATATATTGTGATCCATAGCCATCAGCTATATAAATATCACCACTGGGACCAATGGCCGTTTCAGTTGGTTTAAAAGGATCGCTTTTTTCATAAATCTCAATTTCCGATGGATGATTAATAGTTACTAGTATTTTACCGTTAAGTGTGGTTTTAAAAACTTTTCCTAAACTCGGATCGCAAATAAATATTCTTCTCCTCCAGCATTCCATAACGTAAGTCCGTGCCCTCCGGTAAATTCATGCCCCCAGGAATCAAGCAACTTGCCTGATTTATCATAAATGATAATATTATTCTTGGTTTCATCTGTCACCATGATCAACCTTTCCTTTGCTGTCCATCACCATCTCATGACAATTATTTACAGGAGTGGTATTGGGGTCTAAGTTTCCCCACGACTGATCTACTCTATATTTAAATTCTCCATGACCGATGATTTGTTTTATATTCATACTTTTTCCTTTTATGATGTTAAATGGTAAGAATATTGTAGCAGCAGACGAAATGGAAGATGTTGTTTTAACAAAACTTTTTCTAATGATCTGTTTGATTCCATTCACGGTTTTATACTATGAGTTCCTGCCAGAAAATTCACAAAATGCAAATCAAGATTAATCTTTGTAAAGTAAGAAATCTTATCAAAAAATAAAACCCACAATGTCCATAACATCCAAATAATATTTTTTATCGAAAACTATTTCTTAATTGTTTCAAGGTAATCTGAATATGATTAATTACTTGATTTTGATGATATTTTTCGCATTTTTAATAATTGTACGGAAATAGTAAATTTATTGATCCGTAGTCATTTTTTTGTTCATAATAACCAGATTATTAAATTGCTACATATTGTGGGAATTCACAAATAATAAACCAACCTTATGAAAACAGAATCATTCATCAATTCTCAGTTATTTAGGTTTACAACATTTCTTATTGCCAGCTTTTTAGTGGTTTCCATTTTTATTTTGGCTAAGTCATTTTTAATTCCTTTGGCCTGGGGATTGTTAATTGCTCTTGCCTCAGTGAGAATGCTGGATAAAATTGAGTACAAACTCAAACTTAAACGCATTGTTGTAACCATTGCATTTCTTCTAATTATATTACTTTTTATGATCTTATTATTGTTCTTTTTCTTTGCCGAAGTAAAAATAATAGTAACCGGAATGCCTGAGTTTGCGCAAAAAATTAGTGCAATAATTCATAATTTTTCTATTGTGCTCCAAGGGTATGGCCTGACTATCCCTGGTCAAATTAACCAAAGTGAAATTCACGAATACATTTCTGGTCATACGAGTAATATAACTAGTGCCCTTTCAGGTTTTGGACAGGGAATAAGTAAAATATTTCTGGTCATATTTTACTTATTTTTCCTGATATATTATCGTGATAATTATCTCTATTATATGAAACATAGAGAAGGTACTTATGCAAAATTCAAAGCAGCAAAATTAAGGTTTAATAAAATTCTGGATATCATTAATAATTTCCTATACGGATTAATAATTGTAACCCTTATTATGGGGGTGATGCTCTACGTAATTTTTCTTCTTATAGGATTAAAATTCGCTCTGTTTTTTGCTGTATTCGCGGCTTTGCTAACACTAATCCCATATCTGGGAAATTTGATAGGTGTAATTACGGTATTTATTTTTGCTGCTGTTACCAATGATGGATTCCTCGTCCCTATTTTGGCAGTTGGAGGAATTTTCTTTTCGAATTTTTTTCAGGAAAGCGTTTTCAAACCTATCATTATCGGAGATAAAATTAAGTTAAACGCATTTTTTATCTTTTTATCTGTGATAATCGGCGGCATAATATGGGGTATTGCCGGTATGATATTATTTATGCCTTTAGTGGGGATAATAGTATTATTTTTAGAACAAAATAATGAAACTAGACCTTTATCATTTCTTTTTACTCAACTTTCTCCTGAACTCAGGCATAACTTTCATAAAGCATTAAAAAAGGAAATGGAAAAAGAAATGTTAGAAGAAGAAAAACTGAAATGAAGTATATAATCTTATTAACAACTATCCTTTTTTTACTAATTGGTAATCTTACAATTGCTCAAAATTTTGACAAGTATATTGATAAATACCAGAAATACTATGATAATGGTGATTTTGATAAAGCTGAAAAAACCAATGAAAAGCTGAAGAAAAAATCAATTAAAAAGCTAGGTGATAATAATAAATACCTGCCTTTTGTTTACCTCAACAAAGCTGAGCTACAGCTTAACAATCAAATAATTGTAGGTATAAATGAAGCACTTATAAAAAGTATTCGCACTACTGAAAGTGTAAGCGGGAAGGAAAGTCAGGAATATGCAATAGTTCTCGAAAAATCCATAAATATGTACTCTGATTTACAATTATACACAATTGTAGAAAAGCTTATCCACGAACTGGATTCTGCATCTCCGGAAGGTCAAAAACTTCCATCAAAAAATGTTGTACATCTTGCTGAAGTTTATTTAAGGCAAGGGTTTCATAATAAATCGCTCAAATTTATTTCAGATCACATTACTGATTTTAGGTCAGCATCCAGAAGTGGGAAGGGTAAAAAAGAGGATAAGTTGATAAGAAATTATCAATATGGTATGCTCTTAAACTATGCCGCTGAAAATTACATTTTGAAAGGTGAGCTTCAAAAAGCAGATTCTGTACTCAATTCCAACGACTCGTGGTTTAATAAAAATCTAAGCAATAATGATGGACCAAGCATATACCAGGAAGTATTGTTTGCTGATCTTAACGATGCGAGAAATTTAAAGGATGTCGCTCTTAAATATTACGAAAAGGCATATAGCCATTCAAAAAATGGTCGAAAATCTTATGATAAATTTGTGCTGAGAATCCAAGCGAAACTTACTCTTGCCTACATCAGGTATGGAAAAAAAGGTAAAATGAATTCCGGTGTATCCGATTTCAAAAAATTGGCTCTTGACAATTACCCCAAGAGATCATATCTGCATGAAGCGGGGAAATATTTAGAAATAAAAAAAATGATCGCACAAAATGCTGACCAAAATACGATCACAGGATTGGCAGCTCAAATCAGTAACAACAATGGCACGCTACCCACTTTTCATGAACTAAAAATAAAGTCAAATAAGATACTGATTGAGGTAGAATTGTTATCTGATAATTATAAATCAGCGATTGAACGCCAAAAGATCATCATGACTTCAAATGCACATATTTATGGATCATCAAGTCCGAAGTTTCACTTATCTCAACTATTTCTGGCCAATTTATATCTTGATTATACTAACGAAATAGAATTTGTAGATTCTATTTATCAAATAAGTTGGGAAAAGGTGGTGAAAAATGAAATAGCACCAGAGCATAAAAATTTTATCTCCATTAAAAATGCCCAAGCGCAATACTATGAATCTGTTGATAAATTTGATTTAGCATCCAGATCTCTTGATGAAGCTATTACTGCCACAATGCAAAAATATGATCGCACAGATATAAATTTTGCCATTCAATTAATAAGAATAGCCAATTTTCAAATCAATTTGGGAGAATATAAAAAAGCTGGGAAGTATCTACAAATGGCCTTGGACGTATTTGAAGAAAACAAAATAAAAGGTGAAGTCAGTTATTATTATAGTAATGCTTTGATTACGGAATCAAGGCTTTTTGTGGCTAGGGGAATGTTTGATGAGGCAGAAAAAAATCTAAGACAATCAAAGAAATTATTGGCAAAAGCAGGAAAAGTAATAACAAAAAAAATCAACTCAACTGAAGAGCTGGCGAACATTTATTTCAATCTTGGAAAATATAATGAGGCCGAACAATTGGTAAATGCAGAATTGTTGAGGATGCAAAAAACTTATGAAAACACCAATAAAAATGCACTACCACTACTCCTTTTGAAGGGTAAAGTAAAATTAAAGCAGGGAGATTATACCGAAGCCGAGCAACTGGCAAGGCAAGTGCTCAACCTTTCAAATACTATTTATGGAGATCGCTCCAGCCGATCTATTTCGTCAACTATGCTATTGGCCGAAATCAGTAATGCCTTTGGTGATTTTGATAATGCTCAACTCCGATTGGAAGATTCTAAAGAACTATTGATTGAAAAATTAGGCCCTGATCATATCTGGTTGGCGGATATAAATTCGCGACTTGGATCCATAATGTTGTCAAAATCTGAAGATCCCAAAAAAATCGAATTATTGTTCAATGAAGCCAAAGACATCATTCTTGACGAAATGGATGATCAGAGTCCATTGTATGCAGATATGCTAAAAAGAATGGCTTTTGTGAAAATAGCTCAGAAAGACTATTCACTCGCTTTTCAATATTTGCTTGACGCAGAAGCCATATGGATATCCAAGGCTGGTAAACGAAATAATATTAATGCATCTGAGATATATATTTTGATCGGTGATGTCTATTACATGCTCAAAAGATTTGCAGAAGCGGAAAAATACTATCTCAAATCAAAAACGCTTTATGAAAAGTTTTTTAGTCACAATCACCCTGAATATGTGAAAACATTGGCAAAACTAAGCAGGGTTGAATACATGATGGGAAATGAAAAAGCCGCTTTACTTCTTATTGAAGAAGTGGTCGATAACTATGGCAATTACATCAAATATTTTTTTCCGGCGCTCAGCGAGAGAGAAAAAACGAAGTATTGGAATAAAATAAAAGAAGATTATGAATATTACAATACCATCATTCTAAAACAAATCGATGGGCCAAAAGATAAAAAAGTTGGAAAATTATTTGACAATGCCATCAGCACAAAAGCAATATTGCTCAACTCTTCAATCAAGATGAGGCAAAGTATATTAAATAGTGGTGATAGTGTTCTGATCAATCAATATGAAAATTGGATCGTAAGCAAGGAAATTCTTTCAGAAGCGCTATCAATGAGCTTTGACCAACTTGCGGAACACGAAATAAATCTTGATTCATTGATTGGAAAGGTAGAACTATTGGAGAAAAAATTAAGTCGGCAATCAGATATTTTTTCTTCCTCCACAGGGCAATTACACATCTCATGGGAAAATATTAAATCTACTTTGAATAAAAATGAGGTGGCAATTGAAATGCTAAAATTCAGATACTTCGATCACATTTTTACAGATTCCATCATTTACATGGCGTTAATTATCAAAAATGACAAAAAAAATGATCGTCCCGAAGTTATTATTTTAGGCAATGGCAGAGAGCTAGAACAAAAATATTTTAAATATTATAAGAATATGATTATGTATAGAATGCAAGATCAATATTCTTATGACAAATTTTGGAAACCAATAGAAGAACAGGTTGGTAGCCATGCCACAGTTTATTTTTCTCCTGATGGTGTTTATACGCAAATGAATCTTGAGGCAATAAGAGTAGAAGACGACAAGTACGTTATTGACAACTCCAATATAATTCTTGTGAGCAATACAAAAGATATTTATCTTAAGTCAATAAAAAAGGAAAAAAATAATACTGACAATAGTGCACTGATTTTTGGTGATCCGGAATTTTATGTTTCCGTAAAATCTAAGCCCATGAACGGTAGTCGAATAATTTCATCATTGCCCGGGACAGAAAAGGAAGTAAAAAAACTTTCTGAATTACTCAATGAACATGGTTGGAAGACTTCCTCTTTCGTAAAAAAAGAAGCGAGCGAAGAACGAGTAAAAAAAATGCATAGCCCAAAAGTTTTTCATATCGCCACTCACGGTTTTTTTACACCCAAGGAAACCTTAGATAGCAATATCGAGATAACAAAAGTAAATGATGCTGATGCCATGAAAAATCCTCTTCTCAGATCGGGGCTTTTGTTGAAAGGTGCCGGTGATGTGCTGGCCAAAACAAATTTTAATTACAACATAGAAAGTGGAATATTAACCGCCTACGAAGCAATGAACCTCAATTTGGATTTTACGGATCTTGTAGTGCTTAGCGCTTGTGAAACCGGTGTTGGAGATATTACTGCGGGAGAAGGAGTTTATGGATTGCAAAGAGCATTTCTTGTTGCAGGGGCGAGAACATTGATCATGAGCATGTTTAAAGTTTCGGATGAGGCCACCAATGATCTGATGGTGACATTTTACAATAAGTGGTTATCTAGTGGCGAAATGCGCAAATCATTTGTGGATGCCAAGAAAGAACTCCGAAATAAATATCCGGCTCCAATTTATTGGGGAGCTTTTGTAATGTACGGTTTGGAGTAGAACAGGGTATATAGAGATATGATTGATATCCAACTATGGACTATCTATAGTAAACTATTTAAAAACCCAATAAAGATAAATGAGTCATCAATTATTAAAAACATTTAGTCTATTCTTTCAAATAATATAATGAAAATTCAATTGCCAGAATTAAATGATGTACTCTCCAAGATTTTTATCAAGTATAATTTTTCAGTATTAAAAGCCGAATATTTAGCCAAAGTATTTGCCGAAAATACCTTGGATGGAGTAAGTTCTCATGGTATCAATCGTGTTCCGCTTTTCATCGAATATGTTAATAATAAAAGTGTGATTATTGAGGCGGAAGCAGAGTTGACGGATTCATTTGGAGTAATGGAAAGGTGGGATGGCAAACTTGGGCCTGGAATTATCAATGCTACAAAATGCACAAAAAGAGCCATTGAGTTATCAAAAATCCACGGCATGGGTTTGGTGGCATTACGAAATACCAACCATTGGATGCGTGGTGGTACATATGGCTGGCAAGCTGCTGATGCCGGATGTATATCTATATTATTTACAAATACGCAACCAAATATGCCACCATGGGGAGGGAAACAAGCAAAAATTGGCAATAATCCATTTGTGGTTTCTATTCCAAGAAAAAATGGTCATGTGGTATTAGACATGGCCATCTCACAATTTTCTTTCGGAAAAATAAATGATTACAAATTGCGAGGAGAGAAATTACCATTTCTAGGAGGTTGGGATGAAAAAGACCAATTATCAAATGATCCTGTAAAAATTGAAAATACAAAACGGGGATTACCTATTGGCTATTGGAAAGGGTCTGCGCTATCGATGATTTTAGATATGCTGGCAACATTGCTGTCGGCTGGGGATTCTACAGGAAAAATAAGTCAAAAGGTATACGAAAGCAGTCTCTCACAAATTTTTATTTGTATTGACCCCAATCGTTTTAGAGATGGAGAATTACAGGAAAAACTATTAAATGAAATCATTGACTATACCCATAATGTTGACCCAATAAAACCTGGAGAACATGCGTATTATCCAGGAGAGCGGACTATACAAAAAAGAGCCGAAAATCTAAAAAACGGAATTACTGTAAGTGATTCCATCTGGAAAAAAATTGTTGATTTATAAGGTCTTGGGAAATCGAAATTAAACTGTAAATACGAATCCATGACAAAGGAAATCATAAATTAATTTAATATCATATCCTATATAATTCTATTGGCTTCATAAACACTACAATTCAATAGAAAATTGAATTATTTTGCTTTAAAAGAAAGCAACATTTTTTTATAGAAAAAGAGTAATTTTGTACCGCCTTAATAATGATGTAAAAAAGGTAGCGTGAAATTGAAATAATACAGTCAGGTAATATAAATATGGGAGTTAATAAGCGAGAACGTATTGCAATTGTTGGGATTGGATGCAGGTATCCAGGTGATGCAAATACGCCGGAAGAATTTTGGGAACTGATTATTGGGAAAAAAGATGCTCTTGGACCAATTCCTAAAGACAGATGGGATAACGAGGGCCTTTATGCACCTGAGTGGAGAAGGGCTGGGAAGATAAGTGTAAATCGAGGTGGTTTTATCAAAAATATAGATAAATTTGATGCTGGATTTTTTGGCATTTCTCCTCTGGAAGCGCAGCGAATGGACCCTCAACAACGCATGCTTCTGGAAGTTTCTTACGAAACTGTAGAAGATGCTGGCATAAGCCTAAATGACCTTGACGGCTCCAAAACAGCAGTTTACATTGGTATATCTGCTCACGATTATGGTGATTTGCAAAACACTCCTCAAGAAAGAGTAAATATCGGTTCGCATACAAATGTGGGATCTGCATTGTGTATTACTGCTAACAGGATTTCATATTCATATAATCTTAAGGGACCATCCTTTGCTATTGACACGGCCTGTTCTTCATCATTAAATGCAGTACATATGGCATGTCGAGCAATTTGGGAAGGTGATGCTGATGCTGCATTCGCTGGAGGGGTAAATTCAATTCTCAAACCAGAACCACAAATGGGCTTTAGCAAAGGTGGATTTCTTTCGCCCGATGGCATTTGTTATTCTTTTGATGAACGTGGAAATGGTTATATAAGAAGTGAGGGTGCCGGCCTTATATTATTAAAGCCACTGTCGCAAGCAGAAGCGGATGGAGACAAAATATATGCTGTAATTCATGGGTCGGCTGTAAATCAGGATGGTGCTACAAAAGGTATTTCTGTACCAAATCCAGTAG
>CAYREN010000204.1:0-8384 GCA_964423255.1 uncultured Roseivirgaceae bacterium
TTTTTCTTGATTTGATTCCAGCTTAATGGCATGATTAAAAAATTGTTTTTTGGTTTTTAATGTATGAAATCTAATGTACGAAATAAATCAAATCATACTTCTTGTTTTTCAGCGAAAGAACGAACGCTTTATTACTGGATATTTATTAATGTCAATTAGAATCTTTTTTCTTGGCATATAGATATGTCAATGCTTTTACCATCGTCCCCGGCCAGGCAGAAAGATGTGAACCCTCCAAAACAAATTTTTCCACCTGAATTTTATCATTTGCGTTTAGCAGTCCATAAATTGCTTCAGCACCAGATTTTTGTAGCTTCGGTTCTAAAGTTCCATACTCCACAAATACTTTTAGATCCTGAATAACATTAATGTTGTTCAATAATGTCTGATCTTTTAAAAGCAAACCCTCCCACCCTAGAGAGGGGCTTCCAAGTCCGATTCTTTTGAATAACGTAGGGTCTTCTTTTAGTACCCATGTTGCAAATATACCGCCAGCTGAATAGCCATAAAGACCCCTGTCAGTAGAATCTGCAGGATAGTGCTGTTCCACGTATGGAATGAGCTCTTTTTTTATAAAGTTCAAGAAGTTTTTTGCTCCTTTGGTTGGTAAAAAGTCTTGGTCCCTTAATTTTAACCATTCGTCCCAATCTGCATCAAAGGAAATTCCAACTAAAATAACAGGTTCAATTTCCTTAGAATTAACAAGGAGATATCCCATTAAATTAAAATAATCAACACTTGTCCATGCTTCAGTATAATATAACACAGGATATTTTTTGCCTGAAATTAAAGAGTCAATAGCATATGTTATATGCATTATATATTCTCTATCATTTGCATATAAAGACTTTAACTTAAATTTTTCCGGTGGATGAGCTTTTGAGTAGCTGTCACCAGTTAACTTTTCGCTTTGGGCAATACAAACAAAGCTCGAAAATGTAAATAGAAATAAAATTGACGCTTTTATTAAGTTCATATTATTATTTTTTATATCAATTTCTATTCATGAAAGTACAGTTTGCATCCCACATTACCATGAAAAGCATACCTATTGATTTTAATGAAAGTCATCTATTGGATTTTAAATGAATATCCGATGTTCACTAATACTTCCTATTATTTCAAGCTAAAATGCTTGAGCAAATCATAGAAAAATGCCCTTGTCGAATCGTATTGAAAACCCAGAGCATGGTTTTTTAGGGCTATACGATATATAATATTCATGTTGGCGGCAACATTTTTGTAGATTCTCTTTATTTTTTTGATTCTTCTACAATGACACTTTCAATCTGGTCATGCAAGTCAGGGATTTTATTTTTAAGCACATCCCAAACTATTGAATAATTTACTCCCATATAATCATGGATTAATCTGTCTCGCATCCCAGCCATATTTTTCCATGATACTGAGCTCCAATGATATTTAAAATCAGCAGTAATCTTTTTTGTTGCTTCGCCAATTATCTCAAGACTTCTTATTGTCGCACGCTTTAAAGTCTCATTCTCCATAAACTCTCTTTTTTCAAGTTCAGGAGTTATTACCGTCTTAATATACTTACATTCATCTAATATATGTTTTAAATACTCTATTGGGTCTTTATGCATAAATTACTTCTTTTAGTATTTTAGGGCCAATATATGGGCTTAGTCCATTTTTTGTAACGATTTCAATTTTATCATTTTTAAACAGATTTTCAAGTATGTCATATACGGACATATAATTATCAAAATTTTCTTTTTCTGGTTCAAATTCGATGAGAATATCAATATCACTCTTTGCTGACTGCTGCTCTCTTGCATATGAACCAAATAGTCCAATTCTGACAATACCAAGAATTTGCAATTCTCTTTTCTGACGCTTTATTTCTGATAATATGTAATCTTTACGAGTCATGTATCTGATGTATTTTCATATTTAAATTTATGGAGACTATTAGCTATTCATAAAAGTACAGTTTGCATCCCGCATTACCATGAGTAGCATACCTATTGATTTTAATGAAAGTCATCTATTGGATTTTAAATGAATATCCGATGTTCACTAATACTTCCTATTATTTCAAGCTAAAATGCTTGAGCAAATCATAGAAAAATGCCCTTGTCGAATCGTATTGAAAACCCAGAGCATGGTTTTTTAGGGCTATACGATATATAATATTCATGTTGGCGGCAACATTTTTGTAGATTCTCTTTATTTTTTTGATTCTTCTACAATGACACTTTCAATCTGGTCATGCAAGTCAGGGATTTTATTTTTAAGCACACCACCATATATCATGTCCGGATTGGCAGTTGAAAAACACATAAACGACCGCGATCTTAACGCTAAATAAATTCCATAAAAGAGCACAGGAAAATAAAATATGGCATAAGGCCAATATTCATAATTGCACAGCCTGGCGAAAATTAATGAAAGCTTTCGCTTATCTTTATTCACCATAAAATGTTTTTTTGGTGTTGAAACAAATATTCAAAGTCGCTTGTTTTAATTATAACCAATTAATAACAAAATCTTTTGTAGTCTTAAACTTATTGTATCATGAGCAAAAATGACATTATAAATATAAAACCTTTGGGATTTCCATGGGAAACGCAAGACCCATTTATTTTTTGTGCTTATCATAGAGATGAATATCCACGAGGCAATGAAAATATGGGACCCGATGAATCTTTGGAAGGTAGAAATATCGGTCAGGATTTCACCATAAAAGATGGTTGGAGAATGTATCATGGTAGCAAGATGCCAGGTTTTCCCTATCATCCCCATCGCGGATTTGAAACCATCACTATAAATAAAGAAGGGCTTGTTGACCATTCTGATTCTTTGGGTGCAGCGGGAAGATTTGGTGCTGGAGATGTGCAATGGATGACAGCAGGCAAGGGAGTGCAACATTCAGAAATGTTTCCGCTTATCCATAAAGACCAGGGAAATCCAATGGAAATATTTCAGGTTTGGCTCAACTTGCCCAGAGCTAAAAAATTTGTAGAGCCCCACTTCAAAATGCTTTGGAAAGATGATATACCAATTTTGAATGAAGAAGATATTAACGGAAAATCAATTCAGGTGAATGTAATTGCCGGAAAGCTGCACGACATTCATGCGCCAAACCCAACGCCTGATTCATGGGCAGCAGATCCGGATAACGATGTTGTAATTTTAACCATTGAACTCGAATCAAATGCAACATGGGTTTTACCTGCTTCCAGTAGCTCGGTAAACAGAACACTTTATTTTTATAAAGGCAGCAACATGAAAGTTGAGGATGAAAGCATCGCAGCGAATCATTCCATACAATTGAAATCCGACGAAAGTATCACCCTGCAAGCCGGCGATGATACCTGCAAATTACTGATGTTGCAAGGAAAACCAATAAATGAACCCACGGTACAGTATGGACCTTTTGTGATGAATACCGAGGAGGAAATTCAAGAGGCCTACCGGGACTATCAGCGGACCCAATTTGGAGGTTGGCCATGGCCGGAAAGAGAGCAATCACACGGTAGAGACAAAGGCCGTTTTGCTTTGCATGCCGATGGAAGAGAAGAGATTAAGGAGAATTAAGCGAATGCGAGAATCATTTAATGATTGAATGATAGAATAATTGATTGCGAGAATGGTTGATGAATTGTAGTTTCCATTAAATTAATAGCAGAACCATTTTTATTTCATCTTCATTTGCTATTTTTAAGCATATAAGATATCTCCTTCATCAGTCAAATGGAAGAATCATTTTTACATTTTATATGGAAATTTCAATACCTGAATAGTCGGGAGATAAAAACCGATTCAGGGCAAAAAATTACTGTGCTTCATCCCGGATATCACAACAGCGATGCAGGCCCGGACTTTAACAATGCAAAAATCAAAGTTGGAGAGATCATATGGAATGGAAGTGTTGAGATTCACATCAATGCTAAAGATTGGAATCGCCACAATCATCAACACGACAAAGCTTACGAGAACGTGATATTGCATGTGGTATGGAAAAATGATGAATCTATTGTCAGGAATGATAAATCGACGATATCGGCATTAGAATTGAAAAATATTGTCGATGAGCAATTGGTATTGAATTATTATAAGCTGTTTGAACCCGGGAATGATATTTTGTGTAGTAGATTCCTGGAAAGAACAAAGCCAATTACAGCCTACAGCATGTTGGACAAGACGCTAGCTCAACGGCTGGAAGCAAAGTCAGAAAAGATATTTCGGGAGATCGCCCTTACGGGAAATGATTGGGAAGAAATCACCTGGAGGATGCTTTGCGGTAATTTTGGTTTTAAGACGAATGCCATCCCTTTTTTCGAATTGGGTAAATCTTTGCCACTGAAAATACTAAAAAAGGAAGTGCCGAACCTCAAGACCCTCGAAGCAATACTTTTTGGGCAAGCAGGGTTTTTGGAAGAGGAATCGAATGATCCATATTTTGCTGAATTGAAAAATGAGTATCAGTTCAAACAAAAGAAATACAAACTTGACAGAAGATTGGACAAGCATCAATGGAAGTTTTTGAGGTTGAGACCTGCTAATTTTCCAACCATACGAATTGCACAGTTGGCAGCCTTAATTTCCAGCCAAGGAAATTTATTTTCTTTTTTTATGGATTATGATTCAATTCCGAAATTGAAAAGTAGCTTAGCAGTTGAGCAATCTTCTTACTGGATAAAACACTATAATTTTGAAAAAGAATTCAAATCGCAAGCCGGAAGGCTTGGAGTTTCGAGTATTGAAAATATTCTGATCAACACCGTAGCTCCATTGTTATTTGCTTATGGCATTCATAAAGGTTGCGAGGAATTGAAAGAAAAATCCATGGAATTGCTTGCCTCTATAAATCCCGAATCCAACTCGATTATAAAAAAATGGAAAATTTCAGGACTTGCAATAAAAACGGCATTTGACTCTCAGGCATCTATCGAATTGTATAATGAGTATTGTCTTAGAAAACGATGCTTGAATTGTGCCATTGGCACAGAAATTATTAGCACAGGATAATGCTACTGATGTCAATTATTTCTCTGGGTGTTTTAGCATTTCTTTTTTATCATTTTATAAAGAAAAATAAGGAGGACAAATATGCGATTGCCGGACTCATTCTAAAGATTGTTGCCGGGATTGCTTTGGGGTTGATCTACAAATACCATTATCGAGGAGGTGATACCTTTCAATATTTCCAGGAGGCCGCAACTTTGGCAAATTACTTCGTTAAAAACCCATCTCAATTTTTTGTTATCGTATTTAACACCCTTGAGCTTACTGGGCTCAGCGGTCAGCTTGTATTTACCGACCAACCCAGGGCACTTTTATTTTCAAAAATCGTGGCTGTTTTTTATTTATTAACGGGAGGAAATTATTGGATAATCAGTATATTTTTCAGTGGGATCAATTTTTTTTGTATTCACATGTTGGTGGTTGAGTTGAACAAAAAGTATGAAAATATAACATTAGCCACGGCGATTTCATTTTACTTTTTGCCGACTTTTGTATTCTGGACAAGCGGTTTATTAAAAGAAAGTCTGGCTATTGGGTCGTTGGCCATTTCCATTGCTTTGGCGATTAGGATGATGCGCTTGCAGAAATATGGTTATTTCCCATACTGGATTGGTTTTGCGTTGTCAGCTGTGTTGTCTTGGGAGTTGAAATATTTTTATGCTGCCATAGCCATACCGATATTATTATCACTTTTGTTCAATGAATTTTTTGTCAAAAAGAAGAAAATTTCTGCTGGGTTTTTACCTATTTTTATTATAATCGGAATATTGATTACCTCATTACTCCACTATAATTTGAACTTTACACGTGTGTTGAATGTGGTATATGAAAACTATCTATTGGGTATAAAAGGTGCTGAAAACTCATCAATAATCTATCATAACTTAGACGGGACATTAAATGGGTTTTTGAGAAATTTACCCTTGGCTTTTTTTAGTGGTTTGTTTCGGCCAGTTGTATTTGAAACATCTAACTTATTGCAATTTGCTGTTGGGATTGAAAATGCTGCCGGACTTCTATTTTTAATTGTTGCATTATGGAAAATAGAATACAAAAAACTAAAAACCGATCCTTTGGTTTTGGTGGCTCTAATTTACATCATTTCTCTCTCCGTGGTTTTGGCCTTTGCATCTCCTAATTTTGGTACGCTTTCAAGATATAAAGTAGCTTATTGGCCATTTTTTATACTGTTGGTATTAATGGTTATTTTTAGGAAGGTGGATAAAACGAGGTCTTGATTATAATTATTTAATACTCAGAAAACTTAATATCAGATTTTCTCTATTTGCCCAGTTGTGCTGGTCTGTCAGAGAGGTGGATATTTTGATCAATAAGCTCATGATGCGCATTTTAGATTGTTGGTGACAACCTGCCTATACAGGAAGGCACCATCAAATGTTAAATAGGTAACTTAATTTTAAGTATACCAATCTGGAAAGGAATTACAAATTTCTATAATAGCCACGAACTTTCGATTTCAACTGGCCATAAATAGGCTTGCTAAATTCTATAAAAAGAACCTGAGGAGAAGGAGGTTGAGCAGGTCGCTGATTGGCAATTTTCAGTTGCTCTTGAGACAATGCTCTCTCATCGCCATTGAAGCTTCCCCATTTATTTACCCATACAAATTCTCCAGGAAATTTTTCATGAAACACTACTGTATTGGATCTGGCATCCATGATACGCATGCTCAACAATCCTCTGGAAATAACCTGCCTGGAGTTTTCTCTAAACTTAGCTTTTACTGTTCCATAAACATTTACTTTTTCATTTGCGTTGCTGTTGGCATCTCCTGACTGGACAGCAGATTTTGCTACAGTGCCAACGACCACGCTGTCCTTGGTCAATTCAATAATTCGTTCTTGATTATTGACCTGCCCAACAACAAAATCATCGAATTGTAAAACAAGGATTTGATCTGGATTTTCAAGGTTTTGATCTCGTGCTGAGTAAAACCTTATAAATTCATTGTCTTGATAATTGAAAAGAAATTGCTCTATCTGATCCTGGAAAAATTGTGCACTCAGCCCAGCCTGCATGGTGGGTACCGGAACTTGCTCCACGAGAACCTTTAAGGTGGCAAAATATTTTGCTTCTTCAATTTTATCTTTTACATCCAGATAACCCGGTTGATACAAATTGCACCTTACAAAATGATCATATGCCTCAATGGCATATGGACGGGTATTCATTTTCAAAGCGTCCTCTCCGGCAGTATATCTTTCGCTGGCAGCTTCTTTTGCATAATACTTGAATTGGTTGTAGTTATCTTCCGGATTAGGAATTATCTGCAAAGCAGCCGGACTCCTCTTGATGGCGTCAAACATATTATTAAGCATAGCATAGGCATCGTAAATATTTCCATTTTTAAAACGGTCCTGGCTATCTTTCATCCTAATAATTTGATTTTGATAAAAATCAACAGCCATAGGATAGGCCTGGCTTAATATTTCTCTGGATTTTTTATTGTTGGGACTCTTTCTCAGCTTGCTTACCGATTGCATAACTGAAGCATAATAATTACCGGATTTAAAAGATTTTTTACCGGAGGTACAACTTCCTATTCCTCCAATTACAAAAATCATAATAATAATTCCTAGGTTTTTCATCGGTTAGATTTTCTGTTAATAAATTTGAATGGAAAATTCGTCATAATCATATATAAATAAAAAAATATTTTAGGAGTAATAAAATGTGTGTATTAAAATTTAACAAACAAAAGAAATATTGAGAGGGCAATATCCGAAAAAGTAGTTTTTTAAATAAAAATGATCATTCATTTTCTTGGCTTACCAACTGCTTTTCGTAAAGCTGTTTGAAAGTACCATTTGATCTCATGAGTTCATCGTATGTTCCATTCTCGATGATTTGGCCATCGTCCAAAACAATTATTTTATCAGCCAGATTTGCGGATGACACCCTGTGAGAAATCACAATATTGGTTTTGTCTACCATAATTTTTTTTAGGCTGTTCAAAATGTTGTTTTCTGTTTTGGTATCCACAGCCGATAAACAATCATCCAGGATTAGCAACCGAGGTTCTTTGGCAAGAGCCCTCGCAATTGATAGACGTTGTTTTTGCCCTCCTGACAATGTAATGCCTCGCTCGCCAAGCACCGTTTTCAATTGTTTTGGGAATTCCATAACATTGTCGTAAAGATCTGCGAGTTTCAGTGCCTCAATGGTTTTCTTGTCACTTAATTCATTTAGTCCAAAAGCCACATTTTTGGAAATGGTATCAGAAAATAAAAATACATCTTGAGGGACACTTCCTATTTGGTCTCTAAAACTGGAAGGATTGAAATGTTTAAGATTTATTCCATCAACAAAAATATTGCCCGTTATTGGATCAAACATTCGGCCAATCAAATTTGCTATGGTGCTTTTCCCAC
>CAYREN010000205.1:0-8372 GCA_964423255.1 uncultured Roseivirgaceae bacterium
TTTTTAAAACATAGATCACTGGTCTCCTCTCAAGGCGGATTACTTTAATTATGATTAGGCTCTCTTTCACAAAATACAGGCACAGATCAGCAATGTAGTTAGTCGCACTTTTTGGCAAGGATATTGGGTAGATTAAACTCCTTGTGCAGATAAAAAGCACTGGGTACCACATAGTTAAGGCGAAGGATGTTTTGGAATAAAAACTATAGGAATGGGCAACCATTCGGCACTTGTTGTAACCTGAACCAAAATTGCAGTTTGAAGAAATTGAGATACCTGATGATATCGTCTTGATCGATTTGAGTAAGATCTTTCTCGATGTAAAACAAGAAAATAAACCGCAACTCAAAGATGAAATTACGAATCGTTCTCGGAGAATAATTCTTTGCCATATTGTATGATGTGCCTTTCAACAATAGCCCCTTTACCTTGGGGTTTAATAAGAATTTTCTTAGCTCTTCACTTTTTTAAAATTTTTCATATTACTTTCATTTTACATAAATGGTAAAATTATTATTTTGATTGCTCGAGACTCTTCACCACAGGTGTTCAGTTCAACATAGTATATTTTACTCCTTATGGCTGTGGCAGATGTTTTGGTTTTTCACTTGCAGGATGGATTGCATGAAGTGATGTGCAATTTGATGGTCATCAAAATTATGGTATCAGAAATTAATTAAGAGCTTATCAAACTAGAAAATATGATGGCCTTACAAGTAGAATATCGCTGGAATTTTTATTAACAATGGGATAAGTATTTTTTACCGGGCCGTGAGTGTTTATTGCAATGAAAATACAGGAGAAAACTCTTTCGAAAATAAATGGCTTTCGAGTACTGTAGCTGGCATGCGATTTATGATTTCGTGAAAAAAAAATAAACCTCAGACTTGATTACGCAATAGATATTGATAGGAATCAGGGATTATATTTTGGCATTATAGAGGCGTTTTGAATTATGCTTATTTTCTAAAATGCGACAATGAATTTAGTAGATTTACCCTTAAATAATAAAATTTTCACTTTAAATTTATGAGTCGACTCCGAAAACAGAAAATCTTAATAAAAAGAAGCTTTTTTGAAATTGTGTGTTTTCGGGAAGGACTCATTTATACCAAAATAAAAAATAAATCATGACTTGTAATCATTGTTGCGGAGCAGATATGCTATTTGACCAGAAGGGTGCTCAAAAGGAAATGAAGAGCTACAAAAAAAAAGGTGTTAAAAAAGTAACGGACAAGCTAATCCATCTTTTATTTCAGCAAAATATCATAGGCAGTACTTTGCTGGATATTGGTGGGGGTGTTGGAGCAATCCAATGGAGATTTTTAAAGAATGGGGGGATTGCCACTATTGATGTGGATGCATCACATGGGTATTTGAATGTCGCCAAATCATTTGCTGAAGAGAATAACCTACAAGATAAAACGCAGTTTTTTTATGGAGATTTTGTTGATGTTTCGGAGAAAATTGATTCTTGTGATTTTGTAACCCTTGATAAGGTTGTTTGCTGTTATCCCGATTATAAATCACTATTGTCATTGGCACTGAATAAATGTGATCATACCATAGCACTTTCATTTCCATTTGGTGGTCCTATATCAAAATTAGTAGCTCAGTGTATGAAGTTGTATCTTTACTTTAAGAAAAATCCATTTAGATCTTATGTTCATGATCCTGATGAAATTGATAATTTTATAGTTGCAAGAGGTTTTAGTATAGTGAGAAAAAGCACTTCTTTTCCATGGCATATTAGAATTTATAAAAGAGAAAAGGATTAAACTAAAATTATCAATTGGAAAGCTAATTTACGGATTCAACTGATTTTATAAATTCATCAATACTCAATCCTGAAGTCTCATTGGCATAATTAATTCCTACCCGCAGTGCCCGAAGTCCTCGAATCCCTTGCAAGTCTTCAAGTTGTAAATTTTCAACGTCATTTTTGAAACACCCTTTTGACTGTAAAAATTTAATAAAACGCATATACTCAATTGATTCTTCCTCCTGGCTATATACTATAGTCATTTTTTCTGGTTGTGTAAGTCGTTCTTTTGTTCCTTTGATAAGAGCTTTGTCAATTCGTTTTTTAATTATTTCATACCTGGCATTATATGCCCCTTCAACATCAAATCTTTTTTCGTCCATACGAAAGTGCAATGACAAAGGCGTACCATAGGCAAGTATCAAAGAAGCTATCTCTATGTCCGTATCCAGATCTTTCTTTAAATTTCTAAATTCTATTTCTAACGACCACATGGACAATAGTTGCCAAATACGAAGATTTCTAAGATAAATCAGGTTGTAGTTTGCACTATTGGCCATTGATTGGCCGATGTACATGTTATACTCTACACCATCTGTTTTATATCGTTCAAAATAATGAGGGAAAATATGTTGAGCTTCTTCTTGCATTTTGTCTAGTGCAGAAACCAACACATGGTTTATTTTATCGACGCTACTGTCATATTTTTTTCTTTCAATGTATAGTGTTTTCAATTCAGCATCCAATCGGCTATTGTAATCTTCTATTATATGTTGAAGCTTGGGGTCTTCATTTTTAAGATGGCTAAATACCGGATCAATCTCATGCTTAATAAATTCGAATATTTTGTGTTCATTTCCGGCAGAGAGCTCTCCTCCTATTTCCTTTTTAAGTCCATTTACTCTAAATATCAATTCTTCGTAAGCAATTACATTTGTTTTTAACAGTGCCTTGTTGAGCACTTTGCCAATAAGACTGAGCTGAGCCAACAGGTCAGATTTGACTGCTTTATTTCGTCTTTCAGATGAGCCTTTTATATCAAGTTGGCCATATAACGGAACCACATCCTTGAAAATAATATCATTAAATACTGGTTGTTTCCCATTAAAATCTTCTTGAAGAAATTTTTTGGCTTCTTCTTTAAATCTCCATTTTACGGAGTGATGAATAGTAGTACATTCTTGTTGGATTATAGCCTCTATTTGGTTTTGCTCTTCGGTTCGGAATCTCTTCATGGCCATAGCCAATACAGGAATGAGTGGCAAAAGTTTTGATATAGAAATGGAATTCAACTCATATTTATTTGGAGAGCCCAATTCTATAAATCCCAATAGTTCATCTTCAAAAACCAAAGGAATCATGATGAAGCTTCCAATTCCCTGATCCGTTAAATTTTGAGACAATTGACTTTTTGATTTGGAATGAAATCGCTTGACATCAGGAATAATAAGGGGAACATTTCTTTTTATTAGTTTTTCTAAGGAATATCCACAAAGACCCTCTTCATATTTCATGGACTTACTGCCTCCAAGAATTATACTCCTCAAATCCATATCGTCATCTGTGATCTGAGAAATGTAACCTTCTTCAAGATTTACAATACCAGATATTAGCTTTGCGTTGTTAAACAAACTTTGTAAGCCTGATCGGATATTTTGCAATGATTCTTCAGACTTCACCAAAAGACCAGAGGTAATTTTACTCAACGCCTGGCTATTAGTAACATCCATCATATTTATCATATTGACTCCTCTAAAAGTCCAGCTATTTGGAGGGAATTTCTCTTTCCATAAATCAATATTGTCATGATTACTTACGAGCGACTCAAAATCTTCGGGAGTAATTTCAACCGCACGTTCGGTAGGGCTAAATTTTATCATATCCATGTTTATTGCTACTTGATATGATTTGTTAATGCCCAGATCACGATTAAAAATTTCAATAATTAAAGGTCCTCCGGCATTAGGTTGATATCCATAATATGAAGTCAAAATAAAATAGCAACATATCAGATAGAACTCATCACCGGCAATGTCTTTCATTTGAAGACTAAAATCTTTTTCTGATTCCGTAATTATTTTTTTGAACCTTTTGGAGCTATAAATGGGTTTGAAATAAAATGGGGGTGTTATGGCCTTAATCTCATTGGTTGTCAGCACTTCGGGAAACATCATGAGGCATAATTTTCTAACGAGTCCTTCGTATTTTTTTAGATCATCTATGTGGTCAATGCCCGATCGTATCTCAGGAAATTTCTCAACCTCCTTAAGAATATTTTTTGCCGTTTCAGCAACAATTGGATCTTCGTCATTTACTTTAGATTCAATATTTTCTATGATTTTGAAAAAACTTATTTTTCCAATTGCCGGAAAGGGAACTTCTTTACCATTAAATATCATATCTTTCTATTTAAACAATTTTGAACTTTATGCACAGTGGTGAGGTTCTTACTATTTCAACTTAAACAAGTTCATTTACTATATCTATTACTCTTAAAACGAAAATTTCGGTGTTGCGTTCAACTTGTTAAGTTCAGAATTCAATTTACAATGTTAAATTAATTATAATCTTACTCAATTACCCATGGGTATCTTTGAGGCCTTGATAGCATAGCATTTGCTTCATCGTCATTTTTGAATCGTTCGTTGACAGGATCCCAATATAACTTTCGTGGTAGTTTCATAGCAATATGGCTTACAAGACATGCACTACACGATCGGTGAGCAACTTCGGCAGGCGCGGCAGTTCGCTCCCTGGATATGATGCTGTCCAACCAGTTTTTATGTTGTTCGGGGCTTTTATAAAGATGAATTTCATCAGGTCCAATTACAGAATCTAATATTTTAGGATCACTGGCATCCAGTGATTTTTTCGATTCATTGCCCGAAACCGGATCACTGGAGGTCACGGGTTTTCCTCGTGTCACAAATATCCACCCGTCTGATCCTTCAAATTTTACTCCATTGGTATAGTCTCCGGAGATATGCATAGTTACTCCATTGGCATATTTTGAAGTTACCTTAAAATCTCCATGTACATTCCATAGTCCACTCTTGGGAAATTCGGCCTCAGCCTCGACTTCTATTGGACCAGTATATTCTGTCCCCATTCCCCAGTGGGCAGTATCTACATGATGTGCTCCCCATCCGGTGATCATCCCCGCACCAAATTGTTCGCATCTTAACCAGCCTGGTCTGCTAAAATCTTTTTGAGGATGAACTCTTTTTTCTGTGTAATAAGCCATCGGTGTAGACCCAAGCCACATATCGTAGTCAAGATTAACAGGAACTTCCATTTCCGTTTCTTCGTCTCCAGATGGGTCACCGGGTAATCCTACATAAATTTGTCTTATTTCTCCAATCCTTCCATTTCTCACCAATTCGCAGGCACGATGAAATTGAGGCCACGGATTTAAAGATCTTTGCTGGCTACCAATCTGAAATACTCTGCCAGTACGGTTCATGACATCACTCATTTTTCTACCTTCCGAAATAGTAAGCGAAGCGGGCTTTTGCAAATAGACATCTTTACCTGCTAAAGCGGCATCAATAGCGGGCTTTGCATGCCAATGATCTGGAGTGCTTACAATTACAGCATCAATTTCCGGATTTTCCAATAACTGTCTGTAATCGCCATAAGTTGAAACATCAAGATAATTTTTCTTTCCTTTGGCTTCGGCATAGTATTTCTCTATGTAAGCCTTTCCCTTTTGTACCCTTTTGCTATCTACATCGCTCACTGCAATTATGCGTGCTATGTCATTTTTCATTGTTTCAGGTAAGTCATGGCTACTTGCTATTCGACCAAATCCAATTTGTCCTATATTAATTTTATTGCTTGGAGCAGTTTTGCCAAATACTGTTGATGGTACGATTGTAGGGACTACAAATGCTGTCGAAGCACCAATCAAGGAATACTTCATGAATTTTCTGCGACTTTTCATATTGGTAATTTTAGTAAGTTTAAAGATATCATTAATTTATTGATAGAATACTAACTTTTGGAGGGTCGGTAAAATCTTGCCATAATTTTTCTGCTACGTTAGCATCAATCTTACCATCATACACATACATTCTATATCTCAGTTGATAATCCTTGCCTGGTTCTAAGACCCAGTCTCTATCCATGGCCGGATTAAAATTAAAAAACACATTCTCTTTACCCTTATTTGCTCCCACAGGCCAAATTCTTATAGGCTCCGGATAATTGTAGTTTGAAGGGTGAGTAATAAATAAAACACCTGAGTTACCAAATTCTGAAACACCATTTACGTCGCACCAACGTGCTCTTGTTGCATTTCCATTTTCTTTATTTTTACCTTCAGATGTTAGTAAATTCGCATTTTTATCATTCCATTTTTTTGTAGCACGAAAGCCAAATCCCTGATAGCGATATTCCAGAATAGTTAGTGCACTGTCAGTTGCACAGTTTAAGGTAGAAATAAAGTCAATTAGCCAGGCATTATTAGCAACATTCCATACCCGTACATTCCATTCTTCTTTCAAGGCAACTATATAGCCTTTTGGTGACAAGCCATTTAAATCAATATGATCATGAATAACCTGGAATCCACCATATAAATCATTGGAAGTTGTAGAAATAATAGTTGAGGGTTTTATGGTTCCTTCCCCTTTATTCAAATTCCAGAAATCTATTTCTTTTCCGGCAAATTTAGTATGTGTCCAAGGATTCCAAATCCCTACATGGTGATAGTGATCTGGTGGTTGGATTCTCGTTAATATTTCTCCTTGAGGAGACCAAAGAGGATGGATATATCCTGCTCTGTTATAAATCTCAGGAACCCCCTTAGGGAGTGATGCATTATTAAAGTTGTATTGAAGGATATTTTTTCCATTAGATTTTACAATCAGGTTTCCATGATCATGAATTACTTCTATGGCAGAAATATTCTTTACATTAGTTTTCGCTGATTTCTTTAATATATATTTTCTGGATTTTCCAGCATAGAATTTATCATTAATCAACCACCATAGCTTTGGGCCATCAGCCATATCCAATTGCGATTTGGTCATTATTTCATTGGCACCATCAATTTCGTATAATACTAAATCGCTATTCTCCAAGTCCAGATCCAGGCCAACTAATGTTGTACCAACTATTAAATTTTCTCTGTCATATTCACCGGCATTCACTTCTATTTTTGCCAATTCAATATTTTGTCCAACTGCTTGAAAAGCGAATAAAAATGTAGAAATAAAAATAAGTCTGCTTGACATATATAATTAATTTTCATTGATCGTCATCCTGCATATTTATTATTGCGACATTTAATATTTCCCCATAATGGGAAAAAGAAAGATTGGTTCCTAAATGGAGAACAATGAATATTTACATTATTGAAATATATGACCTTCATTTTAATTATTGGTACTTTTTATTCAAAATATTATTATGGCATTTAGCTTGAGCAATATTCGGAGAAGCAATAGCTATGATGAAGGAGAAATCAATATTCAATTTTTTGGCAGAAGTGAAGTCAATAAAAATATTATTGATTGATGTTGATATGGTTTCACAATTTATCATTGCTAAGTGTCTCAAAAATTTTTGTGATAAACTTGATATTTGTTCTTCATATGAAAACGCTTTAAAGAGAGTAGAAGTTTGCGATTATGATTTGATATTGTTGGTCCTCAATCTGCCTGTTGTAAATGGTTTCGAATTGTCAAATACTTTAAGGCAGGTTAGTCAGTTTGGTGGTTCTCTTCCAAAAATTATTGGCTTGATTGGGCTTGATCACCCATTGCTTCCCACATTAATTTCTTATTCTGGCGTAGATTATTATACCATTAGATCAATTTACTATAACGACTTAAAAAACAAGATTGTAAATCTTTGTTATTTATATTATAACTATATTTTTTAACTGACATTCCTGGAATTAATAGTTTAGAGAGGTTTAATTCGTAAGTTTATACTTCCTAATTGCACTATTAATAATTGTTATTCCAAATAAGAAATTAGTGAACGATAACTTAAAAAAGGCACTTTTTCTAAACCGATCACTACCAATTAGATTATGGATGTGGTCGGCTATTTTATGCGTAGTATTCTACCTTATAAAATTTAGTATAGGAAACATACCAGTCCCTACCGAATTGGATATGATATTGATGGCATATGGCCTGGGTTCTATAGCTATCTATGTGTTGATATATGGATTTGACTGGTCGAAATAATTGTTACTTGAGTCCACTCCGAAAACAGACAATTTTCAAAAAAATAGTTATTTCGGAAGAGATTTACGTCCCGCCATTGCGGGATAAAAAAATCACCAATAGTCCCGAAAACTTTCAGTACTATTGGATTTAGACGTTTTCGGGTACGCCTTGACGCGTGCGTTTATTTATAGTTTAAAACCCAGTAGTATGTATTAATACAGACAAGAGCAAGTTGACCAATGCAAAGAAGGCGTAGTTTGACTTTTTAGGATTCACCTTTAGAAATAGCAACATGTTCATTCCAATCTTGTTCCTTGGGTTAAATCACTCTTCTGCCACTTTTGATTGGGCATGCGTCTTTCGCACCCAAAATAAAAGTATAGAAAACAGCACAATTAAGACAGCAGGAAATAATACCATTGTTCCCA